>JAGGDZ010000136.1 GCA_024648655.1 Chloroflexota bacterium
TGTGGAAGAATGCCCATTGCGTCGAATAAGCCTATGTCCGCGCTTTCACACTGCTACTGTGCCGTAATTCCGCCGTCAATTACCAATTCCGAGCCGGTCATGAAGGACGCTTCGTCCGACGCTAGGAACAGTGCGCCATAAGCCACATCGTCCACCGTGCCTATTCTTTTCAATGGCACGCGCTCTACGGATGATGCGAGTCCTTCCGGCGTTCCGATGTTGTCGGCAATCATATCGGTATCGATGGGACCGGGATGGATGGAATTGGCGCGAATCCCGTCGGGGGCAAGCTGAATCGCTGTATTCTTGGTGAATAGCCTCACGCCGCCCTTGGATGCCGTGTATGCGCCGCCTCGCGGACTGCCGACAAGCCCTGCGGTGGACGATATGTTGATGATAGAGCCGCCGCCGGACTCTCGCATCGCCGCGATAGAGTGCTTAGTCCCCAGGAAGACGCCCTTAAGGTTAATGTCGATTATCTGGTCCCATTCCTCCTCAGAGGCATGCTCAATTGGAACGCGGCTGTATATCGCCGCGTTGTTGACGAGGATGTCCAATTTACCGAAAGTATCGACCGCCTGTGCGACTGCCGCCTGCCAGTCGTCGGCACTCGTCACATCCAGATTCATGTACAATGCCCTGCCGCCTGCTTCGTTTATCTCGGCTTCAACTTGCTTGCCTTCGTCGTCAAGAATGTCTGTGATTACGACCGCAGCCCCTTCCTGCGCGAAGAGCTTCGCTTCTGTCGCGCCCTGTCCGCGGGCGCCCCCGGTTATCAGAGCCACCTTGCCTTCCAGTCTCATAGCTCCACCTCTCTTGGTATTTCGGCGTAATGAATTGGAATCTCCCGGTCCGTCACTACACTCAACTCCGGACACCGTCCTTCTGCGCAGGATTCTAACACTTAAGGAAGTACAAGACAAAATATATGAGTGTCGTAACAACATTTCCAATATCATGACTCCAATATCGTGACATCATTTCGGACCCATCCTCATACCCCACGCATTGTTTTATGCCGAATTCGACAGGGAATCAGCAGAATTATGCAACCGGGTGATGTCTCACTCAAGCGATTTAGCCAAAAGTCCCAGAATAATGTTGACAGGCACTCTTGTTCTGTTCTATTATGTTCTAAAGCCGATACGTTCTGTTATTGGGCATGGAGGTTGAGCATGGCACATGGCGGCAACAACAGCATTATTCTTCAGCTGCGACTGCCCGGCATACATTCCCACCACAACACGCCAAAGTCCGCAACCTGCTGCAGCGTGGATATTGGCCAGCAGGTCGTGTATGTGGGCAATATCCACGGGGGACCCAGGTTCGGCAGTACCGGCGTCATAACCGAAGCTCTCCAGCGAAAGGCTGTCGTTGACATGGGCAAGTCAGGCGTTTGGAACATCCCATATCACTTCCTGACACTGCCTCAGGCCGCATAGTTCTAGCTCCACCCCTCGAAAATCCACCGTGCCCAGCGTGTAACTCATGCTCTTGCAAGGAAGGGTTCAATCAATGTTCAAAGACATCATACAGGCTATGGCATTCCGTAAAAGCCCGCATAATCTTGAAGACATGCAAACTCCCTCAGCCGGCATTAGAGTGAAGGTCGTCGGCGTGGGAGGAGCAGGTGGGAATGCGGTCTCCCGCATGGTCGGTGACGGGTTGACGCAAGTCGATTCGCTCATTCTCAATACGGATGTTCAGGCTTTGGCAGGCGCCGGGAGCACCCCTTCACTTGCCATAGGTCCGCAGACCGTCAAAGGTATGGGATCCGGCGGGCGGCCGGAAGTCGGCAAGAGAGCGGTGAGAGAGAGTCGGGACGACATCGCGGCAATGTTGGATGGCTCGGATATGGTGTTCGTTACGGCGGGAATGGGTGGCGGCACGGGCACGGGCGCATCCGCAACAGTAGCCGACATCGCCCGCAAGAAGGGCGCTCTGACAGTCGGAGTAGTAACCTTGCCGTTTTCCTTCGAAGGTTCTCGTCGCCGTGAGGTTGCCGAACAGGGTCTCCGCAGCTTGAAGGCGAAAGTGGACACGTTAATTGTTGTAGAGAATGATAGACTGCTTCCCTCTCTTAAAGGCAATGTCACACTTCGACGCGCATTTGAAGCTGCTGATGATGTGCTGCGACAGGGCGTCAGGGGCATCTCCGACATCATCACGGTGCCCGGCATGATAAATGTGGACTTCGCGGATGTGCGCTCTGTCATGGATAACGGCGGCGCCGCATTCATGGCTTACGGTGAAGGCAAAGGGAAATGGGCTGCAATCGAAGCCACGCGCACAGCCCTGGCAAACCCGCTCTTCAGCGCACCGCTGCAAGGTGCGACCGGCATTCTGTTCAATGTTACCGGTGGCAATGACCTTACGCTCGGACAGGTTCACGAAGTCGCGGAAATTATCCGCAAGGCTGCCAAATCTGACGCTAATGTAATCTTTGGCGTAGTTCAGGAACGGCAGATGAAAAAGCGAGTGGGCATCACGCTCATAGGAACGGGAATTGGCGACAATGCTCATCAGGATGCCGCAGGAGAAAGCGAAAGCGCAGTTTCCCTATCCGATGCCGACCTAAGCAGGCTGATTAGCACTCCAAGTATCAACGGACACGAGCCGAACGCATTAGCGCACACGAGCAGACTGATTTAGCTTTAGGTACCGGAATCTGAGGTTGGCTCCCACCGGCAGAACAGGCGAGTTTCAGTCGCCTTCTTGACAGATCTTCCGTAATGAGCCTGCCGAAGGGTGAGTCAGCCGGTATCGGCATTGTAGCTGTCGATACCCTGAGTTAACGCGGACAGCGGCAGCAGAGCGCACTTTATTCTGACCGGGTAGTCCCGTACGCCTGAGAGGTTGGACAGGTCCCCCTCTCGTCGAAGCATGGTTTCTGCCTCGGCGTCGCCCCGCATCATCCCGCGAATCAACCCCACAAGTGCGTCCACTTCATTCAGCGCCTTGCCTTCGAGTGCTTCCGAAAGCATAGAGCCGGCCGCCAAATTGATGGAGCAACCCTCTCCCTGTAAGCCGACTCCGCTTATGCGTGATTCACTGTCGAGGGTCAGCTGCAAATGGATTTCGTCGCCGCAGAAAGGGTTGATGGCGTCGCCAGTTATGTCAGGAGAAGCAAGGCGCTCATGATTGCGAGGATTGCGCCGGTGGTCGAGTATCGCGTCCCGATATAGGTCGTCAAGCCTGTTTAGCTCCATTTGCTTCCTTGCTCATAGAGTCCATCTTGGACAGAAAGCCGGTATGCTTTTCTCGCAAAATCGCTTTGTCATACCCGAAAATACCTCAACGCCTCCTTGAGCGCGTCAACGAGCATATCCACTTCTTCCTCGGTGTTGTACAGATACATGCTCGCCCTGGCAGTTGCAGCTACTCCCAGACTTTGCACCATCGGCATCGCGCAATGATGCCCCGTGCGTATCGCGATTCCCTGTCTGTCTAGTACAGTCCCCAAGTCATGCGGATGCACATCGGGATGGTGGAAGGATACTATGCCGCCACGCATTACCGTGTCCTTCGGCCCGTGCACGTCCAACTCTTCCTCAAGTTCCTTGAAGGCATCAAGCGCGTACTTGGTTAGTGCGATCTCATGATCACGAACATTCTCCATACCTAAATCTTGCAGGTAATCTACGGCAGCGCCAAGCCCAATCGCATCCGCGATGTTGGGAGTGCCGGCCTCGAATCGCATCGGCAGCTCGTTCCAGGTCGCGTCCTCATACGACACCGCAAGCACCATCTCGCCGCCCGTCAGGAACGGATTCATCCGCTCAAGAACGTCCCGCTTGACATACAGGCCGCCAATACCCGTGGGACCGAGCATTTTATGCCCGGAGAATGCCAGAAAGTCGCAGTCAATGTCCTGCACATCGACAGGCATGTGCGGCACACTCTGCGCTCCATCAATCAGCACGGCAGCTCCAACGGCGCGCGCCTTCTTCGCAAGCTCCTTCACAGGAACGATTGTGCCGATGGAATTAGACACCTGCGTCGCGGCAAGCAATCTTGTGCGCGGTCCGATTATGCTTTCGGCGGCATCCATATCAAGTGTGTGGTCATCGGTCAGCGGCAGAATCCGCACCTTCGCACCGCGCTTTCGAGCTACCTGCTGCCATGGTACAAGGTTGCTGTGATGCTCCAGCGCTGTCACGACAATCTCATCGCCGGGCTTTATGTTGTCCTCTCCCCAGCTGTTGGCAACGACATTGATCGCCTCAGTCGTGTTGCGCGTCCAAATGAGGCTCTCCGGGCTCTCCGCGTTAATGAAGCCCGCGACCTTTGCCCGCGCATCTTCGTAGCGCTCTGTGGACTCCATGCTGAGCGCATGCACACCGCGATGCACATTCGCGTTATAGCCCTCATAATAGTCCACCAGCGCTTGAATGACCCGACGCGGCTTCTGCGAAGTGGCAGCCGAATCCAGCCATACCAATGGCTTGCCATCATAGACCTTCTTGGAGAGAACCGGAAAGTCCTCTCGGATCTTCATAACATCCAGCATTTCCTGTCCTTTGAAGTTGGTTAGTGAGTCGGTTTTTCGGTCTTTCAGACCATTGGCAGCCCATTGGCCGATAGACCGTCAGACTAACTACACATCCACCTCGACATCATCGCCCTCGACTCGCACCGAATAGGTGTCAACAGGAACGACTGCTGGTAATTCGGTGGCAGAGCCGTCTCTGACGTCAAATCGCGCTCCGTGCCTCGGGCACTCGATTTCGCACCCGTCAAGCTCACCCTGCTCAAAAGACGCGCCATCGTGCGTGCATACGTCCTCTATGGCGTACAGGTCGCCCCCGACATTGCACACGGCAACCGCCTTGTCCCCAATTTCGAACACCTTGCTAACCCCAGGCGGAATATCGCTTACGCTCGCAACTCTCTGAAAAGCCATTCTAACCCTCCCTGATTGAAAGACTTGAGATTTATTTGTGCTGATTATCTTACACTGCCGTCTTCAGCCCGACGGGAAATTTGCTCTCTCCTTCTCGGTCCGGCTGAATTGGCGTGCTGTTTACGAGGTCTTCGATTGTAGTGGAATCCAGTATGCTGAACACTGCTTCCGCGACAGACCTCCAGACCTCCCGCTGCGCGCACGCCGGCGAGTGAATGCAGATGGTGTTGTCGGTCAGACACGCAACCGGCGTCTCCATCGCGCCCAAGCTCAACATTACTCTGCTCAGCCTGATGTCTGATGGCTCCATCGCCAGGAAATGCCCGCCCCTTGGACCCCTCTGACTGCTAGTGAAGCCACTCTTGTTCAAGGTATGCAGCACCTGTGCAAGATACGGCTCCGGTATTACAGTGCGTTTTGCGATTTCACTGGCGCGGACGGGCCCGTCCGCGCCATTCAGCGCTAGGTCAACTAGCGCGCGCACTCCATAATCGACTTTTATCGGAATATACATAGGCCACCCCCTGGCCAATTAGCCTCGGCAAACCTATTCGGTAGTAACGATATGCGCTTCATCATCCGTAAGCGCGGAGTTGAGCGCATGCCACGACAGCGTGGCGCACTTAATCCGCGCCGGATACCGCGACACGCCTTGCAGCAGTTCGGCGTCGCCTAGGACATCGGGATCAAAGTCCTCTTGAGTAATCATACTGCGGAACTCTGCGAACACCTTCTCAGCGTCTCCGACCGAAATCCCTTTGACACTTTCGGTCAGCATAGATGCCGAAGCTTTTGAAATCGCGCACCCTACAGCCTGAAAACCCACATCCGAGATCAAATCATCTTTCACCACCAGATACAGCGTTAACTGATCGCCACAAAGCGGATTGAACCCCTCCACTTTCCGGTTCGCGTCTTCCGGTCTCCGGAAGTTCCGCGGCCTACGGTTGTGGTCCATTATCACTTCTTGGTACAGGTCATCAAGGTCGTGCATATCTGCCTAAAACTCAAACTTGTAGCTTGGGAGCGAGTCGAGGAACAGCCGCTCCAGGTAACTTCTCAGGTGGTCGTCCTCAACCGTGTCGATAATCTCGCTGGCGAACCCATAAATGAGCAGACGGCTTGCGGCTTCAAGGTCGATGCCCCTGCTCCGCATATAGAACACCGTGTCCATGTCGATGTTTCCCGCCGTTGCGCCATGCCCGCACTTCACATCGTCCGCCCAGATGAACAGAGAGGGCTTGCTGTCAACCTCAGCATACGGCGACAACACCAGGTTCTTGTCCTCCTGGTGCGAGTCCGTCTTGATAGCGCCCGGCTGCACATACACCGTCCCGCCGAACACAGCTCGCGACCGGCCGTCAAGTATGCCTTTGTAATACAATCGGCTCGTCGCATAAGGCTTCGTATGATTGATATTGATGTAGTTGTCCATGTGTTGCCTGCCGGACGTGAAATACAGCCCCTTCAGGTCACACGAAGCGTTCTCTCCGTCAAGGCTCGTGTACAGGTCAAACCTGCCCAGCCCGGCCTGCCGCTCGAATACTTTAGAGTTATACGCGCTTCCGGCGCCCTGACTCACTCTCGTCACACCCACATGGAATGCGTCTTCGCTCTCCATCAGCAGCCTGTAATGCTCCAATGCAGCTTCGTCCTCGAGAACAATCTCTGCCACCGAATTCGTCAGGCAGCGATTGCCCGGCACGCCTATGTAGCTCTCTACAACGGTCGAGCTGCTACCACGCCCCGCTACCAGGAGTACGCGCGGATGCGAAACTGTCTGAGCGCCGTCAGTTGTCACGAACACCAGATGCAGTGGGTCTTCAACCGACACATCGTCGTCAATCTCGATGATCGCGCCGTCGTCGATGAATGCCGTATTTAGCGCAATGAAGCCGTCCTCTTCTACATCGGCGTATCGTGCCAGATGTGCGGAAACGACACCATCATTCGACTGAATTCCGCTCGCAAGATTTGAAACCCTGACGCCCTCTGTCTTAGCAGGCAGCACGGAAAGCGCGTCGGAGTAATGCCCGTCCACGAAGACCAGCCGCGCACGCCCTTGCTGCACGGGCGCCGCCAGTTCAAGATCGTCTGCGTCAAACCCTCGATCCCAATCAGTCGCAAGGGAAAGATCAGCATCGGCGATCGGTGCGACATTAGTGTACTTGTAAGGCTCGTTGCCACGCCTAGCGGTTGGCAGCCCGACCGCTCGAAAGCGCTTCCAGGCGGCAGCGCGAACGTCGCGCAGCCATTGGGGTTGCCCTGCGCCGTCAAGCGAGTGATAGTCTGAAATATATTGTTCGTATCGTGTGAGTGTTTGTGTCATGTTAATTGCGCCTCAGAATTGGAGGGCGTTCCCAGATCGGCTTCAGAAGGATGATTTCGCCTTTTGAGTCGCGCTCGATGCGTATGTCGTCGTTAAGCGCGCAAAACTCTGCGAACTGCTCGTCATCCATCGGAGTAAGCGGCTTGAACTTAATAGCGAAAGGGGCGGGTTTGACCCTCATCTCAGTCGTCATCTGTGCTCCTTATTGAGTCACACACTACCATGTCTTTGAACAGCCAAACGCCTAAACAGCGATTTCCCGGAGCCACTCGTATCCCTTCTCTTCAAGTTCGAGCGCTAGCTCGCGCCCTCCCGAACGCACGATATTGCCGTCAACCAGCACGTGCACATAATCCGGCGTGATGTAATTCAGAATGCGCTGGTAGTGCGTCACCATCACAATCGCGCGCTCGTCCGACTTGTACCGGTTCACGCCGTCAGACACGATTCGCAGCGCGTCTATGTCAAGCCCGGAGTCCGTCTCGTCCAGCAGCGCAAGCGTAGGCTCCAGCAGCGCGAGCTGAAGTATCTCATTGCGCTTCTTCTCGCCCCCCGAGAAGCCCTCGTTAACCGAACGTCGCACCAGGTCGCCCTCGATCTCCACAGTCTCCATGGCGGCTTGGAGCATCCGGTCGAACTCGCGCACCCGCAGCTCAGATTCACCCCGATGCTGCCGAATCGCGTCAACCGCGGACTTCAAGAACTGCCATGAACGTACACCTGGCAACTCCACAGGGTACTGGAATGCTAGGAACACGCCCTCGCGCGCCCGCGTCTCCGGATCCATCGCCAGCAGATCCTGTCCCTTGTATATGACCTCGCCACCCGTAATATCGTACTCAGGACGACCGGCGAGCACATTCGTCAGCGTGCTCTTTCCGGACCCGTTCGGTCCCATAATCGCGTGCACCTCACCGATATTCACGGAAAGGCTTATCCCCTTCAGAATCTGCGTATCTTCAATGGATACTTCCAGATTCCGGACTTCCAAAAGCGGTGTATCTTTGCCGTTCAACTCAGTCATTCCTAACCTACCGTTCCCTCCAAGTTCACTCTAAGCAGCTGCGACGCCTCCGCGGCGAACTCGAACGGGAGTTCCTTGAATATCCCACGGCAGAAGCCGTTGATAATCATGTAGTTCGCCTCTTCAAGCCCGATGCCGCGCTGCTGCAAGTAGAAAAGCTGATTGTCGTCAACCTTCGACGTAGTTGCCTCGTGCCCCATCTGCGCCGTCGGATTTCGCACTTCGATGTACGGCACCGTATGCGCGCCGCACTGGTCGCCTATAAGCAAAGAATCGCACTGCGTGAAGTTCCGCGCGTTCCGCGCCGAGGGCATTATCTTCACCTGCCCCCTATAAGTATTCTGCGCATGTCCGGCCGAGATGCCCTTGGCAATTATTGTGCTTTTGGTGTTCTTCCCGATGTGCACCATCTTCGTGCCTGTGTCGGCCTGCTGGTAGTTATTCACCAGCGCCACCGAGTAGAACTCGCCCACCGAGTTGTCGCCCTGAAGTATCACACTGGGGTACTTCCACGTGATTGCCGAGCCGGTCTCCACCTGAGTCCATGAAATCTTGGAGTTTCTGCCACGCGCCGCGCCGCGCTTCGTCACGAAGTTATAGACGCCGCCGTTTCCTTCCTTGTCGCCCGGATACCAGTTCTGAAGCGTCGAATACTTGATCTCCGCGTCGTCAAGCGTAACCAGTTCCACCACGGCCGCATGAAGCTGGTGAGTCTTTCGCATTGGTGCGGTGCAGCCCTCCAGGTAGCTCACATACGCGCCCTTGTCCGCGACGATAAGCGTGCGCTCGAACTGACCCGTGTCCAGCTCGTTGATGCGGAAGTATGTCATCAACTCGATAGGACAGCGCACTCCCGGCGGCACATAGACGAACGATCCGTCGCTGAAGACCGCAGAGTTGAGCGCGGCATAGAAGT
>JAGGDZ010000234.1 GCA_024648655.1 Chloroflexota bacterium
GAATATCGCGGGAGCGCTCTTCGAGCATTCGTTCGTAGTCAAGCGCAGCTTCTCTCGCAAGGGCGACTTTGTTCATAGTCTCTACAGCGAGCACCGGATTATTGCCATTCGCGGTCTCCTCTGAGAGCATCACAGCATCAGTACCCTGGCGCACTGCGTTGGAGACATCGTTGACCTCGGCCCTTGTGGGACTGGCGGATTTTATCATGGACTCGAGCATCTGAGTCGCGGTAATTACGGGCTTTCCGGCATGATTGCACTTCGCAATCATCTCTTCCTGCATTATGGGCACAGACTCCGCGTCTATCGCAACTCCGAGGTCGCCCCTTGCGACCATAATTCCATCGCTGACTTCTAGGATGTCGTCGAAGTTGGTGACAGCCGCCTCCTGGGTCTCGATCTTAGAGATGATGAACGACTCGCTGCCATAATCAGATATAATATCCCGCGCCTGATCGATGTCTTCCGGCCTAGTGACGTTGGAAAGCGCAATGAAGTCGGCTCCCGACCTTGCGGCGAATTTGAGGCCATTCTTAGCCCTGTCGTCCAGAAATGGCAGCGACGGGGCGCGACCGGGCGTGATCACGCCCCTTCCTGCAGTCATTCTGTTTCCTCGTACCACCTCACACACGACGTTCATAGCTTCAGGTTCAATGTCCAAGACGTGCAGCTCGATAGCTCCGTCATCGAGGAGAATGCTTCCGTTGATCGTGGCATCAATGTGTACACCCGACGGATACACTCCGAGAATCTCCTGACTGCCCATTACATCCCGACTGGTAAGTACGATCTTGTCTCCAGGCTCCAGGTACAGTTCTCCTGGATACTGGGGACCTGTTCTGTACTTAGGGCCTGGAATATCAATCATGATCCCCACCGGGATTCCGAGATCCTCAGAGACCCTACGGACATTCATAAAAACTCGCCCGTGATCGTCAAGAGTGCTGTGAGACAGGTTTAGTCTGGCGACCGACAGACCCGCGCTCACGAGCTCGCGGATCATGTCGTACGAGTTCGACGTTGGCCCGAGTGTGGCGACGATCTTGGTCCTGGGCCGTTGGAGTATCGTGGAGGCTTGAGTCATTTACATAGCTCGGTACGCCTTGGAGGGAAGTGAAGTTCATTAGTGATTTTACTAGAAAAGGTCTATCTCGGCCATATGCTTGTGCTTGGGTAGCCTGCCCCAGTTGCGGAGTGGTGGCAAGACGACTGTTGTCAGACTCCATCACCGCTGGCGGGAAGACGCGAACGCTTACGCAGCATTTACGTGACCACGTCCACGCTGGAGTCACTGCGAAACGAATCGAGCGCATTCTGAACCACTGGATAATCCGAGGGGATTGTGTTGACTCAAGGGGTAGCCGTTCTCGCACTCATTGGGGGTTTGTGCCGGGAATGCGGCCGTTGATCAGGGTGGCGGTTTCACTGGACGACGAACGAATTATCACTGCGTATCCAGATAGCGCAGCCACTCGTCATTAGAATCGAGGCTCTCGTGACTATTTCATGGAGAGATGCCGTGATTGGGAGGAAAGAAAGTGCGAGTAACTTATGACGAAGAGGCTGATGTCCTGTATTTTTACTATCCTGATCGTCCTGG
>JAGGDZ010000220.1 GCA_024648655.1 Chloroflexota bacterium
AAGCATCAGGAAGGTCACGAGCGCGGCAGTGGACATTGCCGCTCCCGGCCTGTCGAAGCGCACGCCCCGACTCTCCCTGAAGAACAGCTTGGAGTCCATCAGCAGCAGCGCGCCGATCAGCGCAAGGGAAGCCAATGGCAGGTTGACGAGGAACACCCAACGCCATCCGAGCGTACTCACTAGGAATCCGCCGAGCGCTGGCCCGACCATACCTCCGGTCCCAATGACGCTCATGTGGGTGCCGATGCCCTTGCCTCGCTCATCCTCGGGGAATACTGAAGTAATCATCGCCATGCCTGTGCCCTGCGTCATCGCGGCTCCCATCCCCTGAACTACGCGAGACAGCACGAGCATGAATATGCTGGAGGATGTCGCGGCGAATACCGATGCACCCATAAGGAGCAGCAGACCAGTGATGTACACCTGCTTGCGTCCGACTATGTCGGACAGCCTCCCCATGGGAAGCAGCAGCGCACTGACCGTTAGAGTCTGCGCAATAACAACCCACTGCACGGTCGGCAGATCGGTCTCGAAGTAGCCCGCGATGGTCGGCAGCGCGACGTTGACGGTACCGAAGGTCATGACTCCGGTGAATGAGCCGAGTCCGACTGCTGCGAACACCCACCACTTGTAGTGTGGGCTGCGTGAAAAAGTGTGACTGAGCAAGCGCAGACCTCGTGAGAGAGGTCATGCCAGTCTAGCATACATTACATGTGCCCTCGCTCCATATACCAGAAGTCTGAACATCTAGGATGCTCATGTGTGAGATAACTGATTTGTTAAATGGCAACGACCCAGAAAATTATTGCGGACATAATATATTAGTATGTATATACTTATACTATAAATAAATCTCATCTCATTTGATAAGTTAGCATGGCTATATTCGAGCGTATGACCGTCGCCATTTGAAGAGCGCTCCCAAGAGGACGAACACTCCTGCTTCTCGGACAATACGGTGGCTGACATCGTTGCCAATGCCTTCGAGCTGTCGGCTCGAAACCTGACAAACGAAGATCAGCGCACATTTGAAATCGGAGATAGCTTCTTCACCCAGAACTGGGTCGCTGCGCCGGCTTCCACCGAGGCGCGCGATGGGCTCGGACCTACGCTCAACGCACAGTCCTGCTCCTCGTGCATGCTCACGATGGCAGAGCGAGGCATCCATCGGGCGACGATGACCCGGTTCGGGGGTTGCTGCTAAGGCTCAGTGTGCATGGCCCTGATGGGCCGGTTCCAGAGCCGGTCTATGGGGGGCAGCTTCAGGACAGGGCGATAATCGGAGTAGAGGTCGAGGGTCGAATCGGGATCTAGTACGAAGAAGTATCCGGCTCTTATCCCGCTTGTCCGGGAGCAGCATATTCGGGACAGTCGGGACACTTCTGGGACACCCTGTCCCGACAGCCGGATTGGGACAACTGGGACACTTCTGGGACACCCTGTCCCGCTTTCTCGAACACAGCACTTTGTTACACTCCTCAAACGGTTCTGTGACATTCACGGTACGAAGCCGCGCGGTTCGGGTTCGGCGCAGATAGCTTCCGCTCCGACGGAACTGCTCATCGCGCCTTGCCCACTGATCACCACTGATGGATCACTGCACGGGACAATGGGACACACACCCTGAAAGGGTGTCCCTTTGTCCCGCTTGTCCGGGAGCAGCATATTCGGGACAGTCGGGACACTCCTGGGACACGCTGTCCCACTTTCTCGAACACATCGCTTTGTTACACTCCTCAAACGGTTCTGCGACATTCACGGTACGAAGCCGCGCGGTTCGGGTTCGGCGCAGATAGCTTCCGCTCCGACGGAACTGCTCATCGCGCCTTGCCCACTGATCACCACTGAGTGATCGTGTCACCAATATAGCACAATTGTTCGCTCAGGTGTTCAGATGTAGAGAGATAGGCCCTGGTAACGTCCCATAGTAGGCAGGAGCAAGATCAGATACAGAACAGTCAGAGGGTACAAGAGCGAAGATGGGATAATGAACGGGCTTGGACTGACACAGTGGATATGGAGTGGTCAGGAAGGACTTGATCTGGACGAGCTGATCGCTGCCTAGACACGAGTGCCCCCAGGACGACGCTGACTCTCTCCACCCGCCACCAACATTCCACACCGCCTACGGGACGGTTACTTTGGGAGGTCGTCGGTGCATCCGGGTCGTATGTTGATGTACCATCGTATGTTATGGAAACCGTTGCCATCTGTCCGGCGTGTGGGCAGTCGAACGATCTAGAGGCTACTTACTGCTTCCAGTGCCGTGTTCCGATGGAGCGCGCCGACCGTGTCAGTCTTTCGGAAGCGGAGATGCGCCAACGGAGGTGGCAGGCAGCGGCAAGGCGGCAGCGTTTTGTCCGCTGGGGGTTGTTACTCGCGGTGGGGTTGGCGATTGGAGGCTGGGTGTTCTGGAACCTGGGTC
>JAGGDZ010000129.1 GCA_024648655.1 Chloroflexota bacterium
GTTCGTACTGACGCATGCCACTGCGCGCGCCCTCAATGCCACCGCCGAAGATGATGGCGAGTGCTTCTTTCAGCACCGGGTCATTGAGTTCGCGCTCGAAAACGCGCTCGGCGATGTTCATAAGGCGACTGAAGACGATTGCCTTGTCGGGGTTGTGCGATGTTGCGTAGCGCAAGTGCGATAGGCCGTAGGCGAGGTGGCGCGCCTTGTCTTGCATGGCGCGCGCGAACAGAACTTTCTCCGCGGGGTTGTGGGCGAAGAGTTCGCCGTAACGGTAGATCGTGAAGGTGAACGTGCCACGCAGCATGTGAAGCATGACTACGGTTTCGGGCCAGCCGCCCGTGCTCTCCAGAAGCATGCGGTTGACCTCGCCCTTGCTCTCCAGTCCAAGCCCGCCGCCGTTGGACAGGGCACGCTTGCGGAACGCCTCGAAGTGACGCGCATTGTCGAACATTTGGGTAGCGAGGAACAGCTTGACTTCATGGAAGCCGTAGGAGAGCTTCTGCTGCCAGCCGCCGATGACTTCGATCTCAACGCTGGCGTTCTGGGAAAGTTCGGTGCAGAGTTGGCACATTGCGGCTTCAACGTCGTCGGGGAGCGGCCTGATGGTATCCCAGGGTATATCGGTGGCGGGCGCCCAGCGGCGTTGTATCGCCTCTTCATAGAGGTCGGCTGCGTTATCTGCCCAGAGTTCGCGCTTCTCGCGCACCTCGAAGCCGAGAGGGGCGACGCCGGGCACGGGATAAGCGCCGCGCGGCTTTCGCGTCTGGTCGTCCCAGAAGTCGGGCACATCGCCATACACGCCGATGTTGAGGGCGTCTATGGTCAGCCCGTTCTTGGTTGGCTTGGCGCGAGTGCCCCACTGGAGCGTGTTCTTCATCCAGGACAGGCCGGGTGGAGCGATTTCGACATCTTCAGCATCATCGCCGCCTGCTTCGCGCTCGGTTACGCGGGCGGCGGACGCTTGAAGCATTTCTTCCTGTTCCTGTTCTTCGGGCGGTTTGGTGTCTGCCATGCATTAGTTCCTTGTGTGTCGGCGACAGCATCTCATCCTATCCGTCCCTCATAGAATCGACGCGACGCGACATGATCAGCTCCACATGATTTCCATGAGGCGTGGGTCTGCGCGACCGTTGTCGAAGCGCTCGCCGAAGCCTGCGGAGCGTATGCGCTGCACGTACTCGCGGACCTGCCGGCGGCGGATAGCCATGAGCTTGCGCGCGCCTTCGTCGTAGTTCTTGATACCGCCACCAAGCAGAATTGCCATAGCTTCGCTGCTGGGTGTGTCTATCGCGGCAGGATTCTGATTGCCGGCGAGCAAGCCGCGCTCGCCCTCGTCGAGGTAGCAGTGAATCTCTTCGCGGCGCTCCGGTTCGGACTCGGAGAGGTAGCGCATGTGCATAACACCAAAGGCAACGTGGCGGGATTCGTCCTGAGCGGCGAGGCGGTAAATACGCTTTTCAGCTTCGTTGTATGACATCAGCTCGCCCATGCGGAAGAGAGTGAGCACTGCGCCTTCGCCGGATATGTGGAGGCGAGAGGACATCTCGGTGAACTCGCGGGAGAGGTCGATGCTGCCAACGACGCCACTGGTGGTGATGTCGGGGCGCTGCATGAGTCCGCCGCCGTTTGCGAGAGCGCGCTTGCGAAACACGTCAAGGTGGCGCGACTCGTCCATTATCTGGGAAAGCAGGAACATGCGCGGCTCGAAGTAGTCGGGGCTGGTGGTTGCGACCCATCGGGCTGGAATATCGGCTGCGACAAATTCGACCTCAGTGAGAAAGGTGTCGAGCTGGCACTGGGCACGCTCAATGTCGTCGGGCAGGGGCGTGATGGTGTGCCAAGGTATGTCAGTCGCGGAACTCCACTGACGCTGCAAGGACTCTTCGTAGAGGGCGGCAGCATTGTCAAGCCAGATTTCGGATTTGGTGCGGACGCCGTAGGCGCCGATGCGGTAGGAGTCGGGGCGCTTTGCTGCGCCTCGCGGCCTGCCGGTCATGTTGTCGGTGGTGTCGGGGGCTTCGCCATAGGAGCCTCCTTCAACGCTGGAAAGCGTCATCCCGCGCTTGGCGTCAGGCTCGGCCTTGATGCCCCACTCACCTCGTGTGTCGAGCCACGACAGATCGAGTTCGTAGTCGTCGGCGTATTCCTTAATGCCTTGCAGCGATTCGTTCTGTAGTGTGGTCATCTGATGCCTCCTGCTCCGCTGTGTCCCGCCCAAACTTTGACAAATGCAATACAGTACGCAAGGGCGTTGCGTGTTCGCTCAATATAATACAGGCGCGGGGATAGCGCAAGCGGCCGAATTGCGTTCGTCATATGGGTTAAGATAGGCTCTGTGGATATTTCTGGTTTCCAGCCCGTCTGCCCGTGCAGGCAGGGCATCCAGAAGGGCTGGGCGGTGCGGATATACGCCAGATACAGCGATTTTCAGCCCTAAACTAGCCCGAGTCAGAATATCAACACAGCCTAGGACTTTCTGCGAAAATGCTATTGCACCGTTAGGACATGTTGCCATCTAATATACAAAGCGTATTGTACCTGAGCGAGTCGTTCATTATGTCATTCTGAACGAAGCGAAGCGGAGTGAAGAATCTAAAGTGTCTGCAGGACTGCCCCAATCTATTCGAGATTCCTCGCTGTGCTCGGACTGACAAGAAATGTCTCAGTAGTCTCCCCACAAATCAGCCGCCACCCCTCTGCATATCCGCCTCCTCCAGCATCCGCTCCAGCAGCGCGAACGAAGCGTCATTCGAATAGTCCAGCTCCGCGATGCTCAGCGCCCTGAAAAGCACCGCTGTCGTAACTCGTGCTTCCACCGTCTCTCCCAGTGCCGGTATTTTCAATCCCAGAGCCTGCGCCATAAACCCGCTCGCCGCCATCCCATCGCTCGTAATTCGGCAACTCACCAGAATCTTGCCCTCGTGCGTCAGCGTTACCCTATCTTCAGCCTGCGCCAGCTCCAGTCGCAAACGCGCGCGCGGCACGCTAATAAGCTCATCCGCATACACGCTGACCTCCACATGCTTCTCATTCACGTACGCTATCCCTCACTCCTCCGCAGTCGCTCCAACTCCGCTTTCAATTCCCGATTGCGCTCCTTCGCCTCTTGCGCTCTTGCCTCGGCCTCTTGCGCTCTTGCCTCAGCGTCTTGCGCTCTTGCCTCGGCTTCTTGCGCCTGCGCTTCCGCTTCTTGCGCCTGCGCTTCCGCTTCTTGCGCCTGCGCTTCCGCCGCCTGACGCGCCACGACTTCTCTGTCCAGGAAATTCAGCCACTCGCCCGTCTCGCTATCCCGCAATTCGAATGTGCTGTAACCGCTATCATCCGTGAGGTGGTAGAAGTCCACTCCCAGTGCCTCGCTGCGAGACCATGTAGCGCCGTCAGCCTCTCTGTGCAACTCTAACCGATCATACTCCCCATCCACCAGTCGCTCGCCCACAAGCGGTTCGCCGTAAAACTCGCCGCCCGTCACATCCATCCGCCAGTATTCCCGTGCTCCCATCAATGCGTATATCTCGCGCTTCACGCCCAAGTCCCTCGACGCGGTGCTTGGAGAACCCACCTCAAGGACAAACGACGGCGTCCGTCCCCATTCGTCCATGCGGTAGCTGCGGCGGGCGTGCCTTATCGTTTGGACATCCACGCCAAAAACCACGAAGCAGTCCGGCACAATGAAAGAGCCTGGTACCGCAGAGTCGTACACTAGATTCACGGCTGGTCCCATTATTAGCGCGGTTGGGTCATCCGCGTAGCGCGCCATGAGTATTGCTTTAACTAGCGTAACGACATCGTCTTGCTGCATTGCATCCTCTGGTAGTTCGGGCACTTCGGGTATCAGGTCGTACCACGGTATCTCGTCAGCATCCGTTGCAGAGGACGCGGGCAGCGCTTCGGTTCTGGCAGTCGTCATAGTCAAGCCTCCGATGCGGCATATTCAGATTTGGACCGTTCGGCCTATTCTAACATAGCTAGACAGGCGGACCACGCATTACGAAAGGTTCATCAACTGCTAAGAGATATGCAAAAGTCCCGCTTCGGCCCTTCCGTCTTTCGCCGGAGCCTGTCCCTGCGAAGGCAGGGAGTGGGATAATCAGAACCTTGTGTGCTCAAATGGCGTTTGAACTACCCTTATGCATATTTCTTCAACTACTTAAACCGCTAACCGACACACCAACCAACTGATATACTAAAATACCGACATACAACACTTCGAGGTTTCCCTTGATTAACATTCAGCTCCTACGAAACAGACCCGACGAACTGCGCGACGCCATGCGCCGCCGTAATGAGGACGCGCCCCTAAACCGCATCTCCGAGCTTGATTCCGACCGACGCAGCGCCATCGTCGAAGCTGACGAACTCCGCGCCCGCCGCAACGAGGTGAGCCGTGAAATCGGACGCACTCGCGAGCGCCCGCAGGAGTTGATTGACGAGATGCGGCAGGTCAGCGCCCGCATCCGCGAACTCGAAGATGCCATTCGCAACCTCGAATCCGAAGTCAACGCCCTTATGCTAGGCATCCCCAACATGCCCCATGCCGACGTACCCGACGGCGCAGACGAAACCGCAAACATCGTCGTCCGCACGGAGGGCGAGCTGCCACGCTTCGACTTCGAGCCACTGCCACACTGGGAACTCGGCGAGCGACTCGGCATCATAGACTTCCGGCGCGGCGCGAAGATGGCAGGCTCCCGCTTCTTTGTCCTCAAGGGCAAGGGTGCACGCCTACAGCGCGCCCTCATCGACTGGATGCTCGACACCCACACCCGCGAGCATGGCTACGAAGAACTTTACCTGCCCAACATCGTAACTACGGAGTCCGCCACCGCCAACAGCAACCTTCCCAAGTTCGCCGACACCATGTACCGTGATGATGAAGACGACCTCTGGCTGCTACCTACCGCAGAGATGGCGATAACCAACATGCATCGCGATGAGATTCTCCAGCCCGGCTCGCTTCCCATTCGGTACGTCGCACATACCCCTTGCTTCCGTCGCGAGAAGGCAGCCGCCGGACGCGACACACGCGGCATCAAGCGCGTCCACCAGTTCGAAAAGGTCGAAATGTACCGATTCGTAGAGCCACAAGATTCGGATGACGCGCTCCAAAGCTTGCTCAACGAAGCAGAGACGATATGTGCCCGGCTTGGCATCCGCTACCGCCTGCTCGAACTCTGTACCGGCGACCTTGGCTTCCAATCCGCCAAGACCTACGACATCGAAATGTGGGCGCCCGGCTGCGACGAGTGGCTCGAAGTTAGCTCCTGCTCCACTTGCACCGACTTCCAGGCGCGCCGCGCAGCCATCCGCTACCGACCCGAAAACGGCGCAAGGCCGCGCTTTGTCCACACCCTCAACGGCTCCGGACTCGCCCTCCCCCGGGTCATCATCGCCATTCTGGAGAACTACCAGCAAGCCGACGGCTCAGTTATCGTCCCCGAAGTCCTGCGCCCATACACCGGCTTCGACATCATCGAAAGCAATTCGCCATAAGCGCGAATTCCCCCGCCCTCTCCTTATTCATCCGGCACTTATCGGGCAAATAGAAAGACCTCGCCATTCACGGCGAGGTCCATCTGGCCTCGATTACATGCCGCCCATTTCGAACGCAGTCACATCAGAATCCGTCCCAACCCGGCAATGATGCTGACTGCCTAACCCACTCCGCCATCTGTTCCTCGTCCATCTTCCCCTCTCCGATATTCACCCAGCGCGCGTCCGGGTCTTTTCCTGCTTCCGGCGGCAGAGGGTTGAGTGAATTCCCATTCATAAAGGTAATCTTCACATACTTCGCGAAACAGTGGACGTTCAGGAACCATCCTAAGCCCTCGACTCCATACCAGGGTGAGTTCCACCTGACAGCCTTTTGCACATCGGGCACATTCTGCTCGATTATTTCGTCAAGCCGTCGCCCCAGCTCGTACTTCCACTCCGGCATCGCTGCAATGTATGCTTGCACGGGCGCATCGCCATCCGCCTTGCCTATCTGTGGATTCCCGCCCGACAGCAGCAGCACCGGATTTCCGTGAACATCAATCGACGGTGTTCCATAAGACCTCTTCGTTGTCATCGCATTAGCTCCTTTTTGCGCTCCTCGCACCGAAAGAGACGATCACCTCAATAGGCTAGTTCATAGTACGCATCCGATGAAATCAATTCCATCAACCTGCCACTGGGCAGAACCAGGCTCCCGCCATCCCGTTCCGACTTTACCTGAGTTAACGTCGCAGCGGCCTGAAGAACGACCGCAAATCCTCCGCCAGCGCCTCCGGCTTCTCCAGTGCCGCGAAGTGCCCGCCATCCGGCATCTCAGTCCACTGCTGCAAGTTGAACACCCGCTCCGCATACTCACGTGGCGGATACCCGATGTCCTTCGGGAATCTCGCCACTGCCGACGGCGGCGTGATAATCTCGCCCTTCTCCAGCATCAGCGGCGCGCGCTGCGACTCGTAGTAAATCCGCACCGACGAGCTTATCGTCTGCGTAACCCAGTAGATGGTGATGTTCGTAAGCAGCTCGTCCTTCGTATAGACGCTCTCAACATCCCCGTTGCAGTCCGACCACGCCCGGAACTTCTCCACGATCCACGCGGCAAGTCCGACCGGCGAATCCGTCAGCCCGTAGGACAGCGTCTGCGGCTTCGTGCCCTGTATGTGCCCGTATGCCCCTTCGTCC
>JAGGDZ010000478.1 GCA_024648655.1 Chloroflexota bacterium
CGTCGCGCTTGCCTCTCCATTCCTTTTAGCCTCCGTCAGCGCCAGCCGTCTCCTCCATCGCCGAGTAGTTCATGCTGTACAGATGCGCGTACAGCCCGTCCTGCTCCATCAGCGATTCGTGCGTCCCTACCTCCACGATCTCCCCTTGGTTCAGCACCACAATCTTGTCCGCGCCCCGTATCGTTGACAGCCGGTGCGCTATCACGATAGCAGTGCGATCCTTCAGCAGCCGTTGCAGCGCCTGTTGTATCAGCATCTCCGTGTAGCTGTCGATATTCGCCGTCGCCTCGTCGAGTATCAGGATACGCGGATCCGCTACGATAGCCCGCGCGAAGCTCAGAAGTTGCCGCTGGCCGAGGCTCAGATTCACGCCACGCTCCGCGAGGTAAGTGTCGTACCCCTCATCCATCTGCATAACGATGTCATGGACGCCCACCGCCTTAGCCGCCTCGATCATGTGCTCGTCGCTCGCGCCGGGGTGGTTGTACTTGATATTGTCGCGCACCGTCCCGGAGAACAGGAACGGCTCCTGCAAGACCATGCTCATCTGCCCCGCAAGCGAGCTGCGCGTCACATCGCGGATGTCGTATCCGTCCACCAGTATCGCGCCCTTCTCTCGCGGCACATCGTAAAAGCGCGATATGAGCGACACCAGCGTCGTCTTGCCCGCGCCCGTCGGTCCCACGACCGCAACCGTCTCTCCCGGACTGATGTGCAGCGAAAGATGCCTCAGCACATCCGGCACGGTGTCCGCGACGTTCGCAGTTCCGTTCATGCCGTTCGTCTCCCTGTCCAGCCCCACGATTTCCGCGCTTGCGGCGTAGCTGAAACTCAGGTCCTGCAGCACAACATCGCCCTTTAGCTGCGGCAGTCTGCCCGCGTTCGGATTGTCCACAAGGTCCGGCTCGACATCCAGCAGCTCGAATATCCGCGCCCCGGACGCCATCGACCGCTGCAACTGCGTGTACTGCATCGTCAGGTTGCGTATCGGATCGAAGAACCTCTGTATGTACATGATGAACGCTATCAGCACCCCGATGGCGATCTCGTTGCCTTGCACCATGCTCGAGCCGAAGAATATCGCAAGCACGATAGCCAGCGCGGTCAGGATGTCCACCACCGGCAGCAGACTTGATGATAGCCTGCCTGCCCACAGGTTCGCTCTCAGGTGCTCCGTATTCTTCTCGTCGAACTGTTTCAGGTTGCTCGGCTGCCTGTTCAGCGCCTGCACCACCCTGACGCCCGTCAGGTTCTCGTTTAGCGCGCCGTTCACGATGGAAATCGCCGTCCGCACCCGCAGGAACGCCTTGACCGCGAACGGTTGCCATATCGCCATCGACAGCGCGAGTATCGGCAACACTATCATAGTAATCAGGCCCAGCTTAAGGTTCAGCAGCAGCAGCATTATGACGATGCCTGACAGGCTCAGCAGATCGGCCGCCGTCATAATCACCACCGTCATTAGCTCTTGGAGCTGCCACACATCGCCCTGCACCCGCGACATGATGCGCCCCACTTCCGTCTTGTCATAGTACGAAAGCGAGAGCCTCTGCAGATGCGCGAACATCGCGCGTCGAAGGTCGTAGAGCATGCCCAGCCCGACGCGCGCCATAAACAGCTGCTGTAAGTAGTTCGCCGCCAGTCCGGCGACCGCGACCCCGATAAAGATGCCGCCGACAACCAGCAGCCCTCTGAAGTCACCCTTCTCGATGTATCCGTCAATGCCTAGCTGTAGCAGCTTAGGTATCGCGATCTGTGATCCCACATAGACCAGCATCGCGAAAAACGCCAGTATCGCGAACATTTTGTACGGGCGCACATACGGCAAAAGCCTTACGATCACCCGCTTGTCATATACGCGTCCAAAGGTGTCACCGTCAACGTCGCCACCCCTACTTCTGCCCTGGAACGCGCTTCCACCCATCATCATAGCGTGACAGCCTCCTTTGCGCTGGTGGGCCGGCTCGCACTCCGCCCTGCGCCCTGAAACTCCTCGCCCACATCGATGTCCCGCATAACATCCTCCTGTGGTCGCAGTTGCAGCTCGTATATCTCGCGGTACTTGCCGCCCAGCGCAAGCAGCTCCTGGTGCGTTCCCCGCTCCACTATCTCCCCCTTGTCCATCACCATGATCTCGTCAGCTCTGTGCACAGTGCTAAGCCTGTGCGCGATTATCAGTGTCGTCCTGCCCTTCATCACCTCTTCCATCGCCCGTCGAATCAGGTCTTCAGTGTTCGCGTCCACGCTGGAAGTCGAGTCGTCCAGCACCAGTATCGGCGGATCGAGCAGAACCGCCCGAGCTATGGACATCCTCTGCCGCTGTCCGCCGGACAGGTTGACGCCGCGCTCTCCGACTTCCGTGTCGTAAGCGCCATCCAAGGCAGAAATGAAGTTGTGCAGCTGTGCAATTTTAGCGGCTTGGATCACGTCCTCAAGCGGCGCATCCTCCCGTCCGTATGCGATATTCTCCCGCAAGCCCGCGCCAAATAGGAACACGTCCTGCTGGACGATTCCGATATTCTGACGCAAGGACTTCAGCGTTGCATCGCGTATGTCAATGCCGTCAATCGTGATTCGTCCCGAGCCTACATCGTAAAAGCGCGGCAACAGGTTCGCCACCGAACTTTTGCCGCTCCCCGGTGGTCCCAGCAGCGCGACTACCTTTCCAGGCTTAGCCTCGAAGTTGATTCCCTTCAACACAGGCTTGTCCTCTTCATAGCTGAAGCTCACATCCTCGAAGCGCACATGACCTTCCATCCGCCCCAGTTCCATCGCGTTCGTCTTCTCCACTACTTCGGACTCTGTGTCCAGAATCTCGAACAGCCGCTGACCACCGGACGCCGCTCTCGCGTATGAGTTCACAAGGAAGCCTGACATCCGTACCGGCATGGCAAGTATCTGCATGTAAAACACGAACGACGCCAGCTGCCCGATGGTTAGGTCAGTGCTCATGACCCTCCAACCTCCGAACAGGATGATGATCACCAGCCCTAACTGGAACGCGAACAGCGTGAATGCATTATTCGCCGCTCGAAGTTTCTCCGCGTCGATGAAAGCCTCGGAAACCTCCTGGCTCTTGTCGTTGTACTTCTGATTCTCGAAGTCCTCAGATGCGAACGCTTTCACCACCCGCTGTCCCGTCAGGTTCTCCTGCAGAATCGTGTTCAGGTCCGCCATCATGTCCTGTATCGTCAGCCAAGCCTCCCTGAGTCTCAGCCGTACGACGCCTGATATTATCAGTATTATCGGCACGAATCCGATACTCGCTAGACCCAGTTGCAAGTCCATCCTGACGAGGATGACCGCCACGACTACGAACAACGCCATGAAGTATGGCGTCCGAACGATTCCCATGTTTACGAACATGCGGATGTTCTCCACATCCGTAATCGCGCGCGACATCACCTGCCCCGTGTGATTTCGGTCGTGAAATCCGAAGCTCAGGTGCTGCACGTGATCATACAGTTTGTTGCGAAGGTCGTATGACACATACTGCGACACCGCCTCGCCAAAGTAGTTCTGGAAAAACGAAAGCCCGCCACGAACTATGCTAAGCCCGATAATGACCCCGACTATCACCAGTAGGCCCTGAAGAGGAATGTTTCCCCCTTCCAGCATCACCTTTATCTGATCTATTGCCTGCCCAAACAAGTATGGCAGGAAAAGATAAGCGGTGGTGGCTCCTATCATCGCTATGTACGCGGCAGTCATCTCCCGCTTGCGACTGAAGGCCATCTTCACGATTCGCCATATAACTTCCATACGCGCTTCAGTCCCTCCTCTGACTCGCAGACAGTCCGCTACGCGGCATCAATATCTCCCAAATTCCCCAAAATTCAGCCCCTCAACTAGCCATTGTACCACTTGTCACACCAATTATGGTAACTAAATCTACCCTTAAGAGTTATACAAATGTCCTGCTTCGCGCCCTTCCGTCTTTCCCGCGTAGGCAAGAAACCAGAATATCTTTACTCAAAAGGCGCTTGAACCACCCTTCTGCACATTTCGCGCACTACGCGCTATCCATAAGCGTTAGCGGAGGCAACTACAAGCGAAAATCGCCGCGCCCCGGTTTCATCTACATCGGCTACGCTAAATCCACTATAATGTCATCATGGCTACATTCAACACCGTAGAAGAACTGTTCCAGATACTGGACTCGGACCCGCAGTTGCTCGAAGCCCTCCGCTCCAGATTGCTGACGCAGGAGCTTCTAGCTCTTCCGGCAGCCCACGCCGCCTTCGTTGCTGAAATGCACGAGTTCGTCGCTGAAATGCACGAGTTCGTTACTGAAATGCACGAGTTTGTCGCTGAAATGCACGAGTTCGTCGCCGCCTCGAATCGCCGTTTTGAGGCAATTGAGCATAGGCTGGACAGAATCGACGCGAGGGTGGATCGATTGAGCAATGACTTCGGAGTGTTTAGAGGAAGCTACGCCGAAAACGCGGCGAGGAAAAGTGTGGACACTATTGCTATTCGTGTAGGAAATGCCAAAGGAATCGATTTGGACGAATTCACCGTCCGGACACTCGATGGCGACGCGCTCAAAGACAAGGCAAGGTCATTCGCCAATCTCTCTGATATTCCTCAGGGCGAGAGGCTCAGTTTTTACCAATCCGACCTCGTTGCGGAAGTTCAGGACGGCGAGGGCGAGACTTACTACATTGTGGTCGAAGCCTCCTACACTTGCGACGAGTCCGATACTTACAGAGCTATCTCACATGCGAAACTTTTGACGAGGTTCACTCGGAAGAAAGCCTACGCCGTTGTCGCAGGTGTCCGTATCGACAACGAAATAAGGGAGACCGTCAAATCC
>JAGGDZ010000017.1 GCA_024648655.1 Chloroflexota bacterium
TATGCTGCTGCCGTGGTACATGGAGGGCGCACTACATTCCAGCGCCAACGGCAATTTCCCGGCGAAGACCTGCAAGGACCAGGGTTCCGCGCTTGATGCCGACGAACAGGTAATTCAGGACCAGCTGGACATGCTGTTCGCGGAAGCATCCGAGAGTTTCGACAGCGCGGAGCAAATCGACAAGTACAAGCAGATTCAGCGCATCGCGCTGGAGAACCTGTTCACATACATCCCCGCTATGCTGCGCGTGAACTACGTCGGCTGCCACACACCTACCACGGGCGGCTGCGAGACGAACCCGATGCGCGGCGACGGATTCGTGCGCAACGGCGACTTCTGGATAAAGCAGTAAAGTTTAGTAGCGGTCAGTCACCAGTGGTCGGCCTATATAACCATTGGAGGTGCGATCGCTGGCGGCTGACCTCTTTGCGTTCGTAAGAAAGGCCGCTAGATGCAGCGCTACCTGCTGCGCAGAGTCATAAATCTGATTCCGGTGCTGGTGCTCATCAGCATCATTGTATTTGGGATCGTCAGGGTGCTTCCGGGCGACCCCGCGCGCCTGCTTGCCGCCGTGGACGAGACAGGCTTCGTCGATCCTGAAGTGCTCGTCGCGATAGAGAAGCGCTACGGGCTGGACAAGCCGCTCGTCACGCAGTACTTCAACTGGGTGTGGGGTGTCATGCGCGGCGACTGGGGCACATCGCTTCTGAGCAGTCAGGATGTGTTTCCGCAGATACGCAGTCGTCTGAGTTTTACGGTGCAGCTCGCTGGGCTGTCGTGGCTGCTCTCTCTTCTCATTGGCATACCGATGGGGGTGATTTCCGCGCTCAGACGAAACTCCATTGGGGACATCGCCGTGACGAGCTTCGCAGTATCGGGTATTGCGCTGCCCAACTTCTGGCTGGGCATGCTGATGATTATCTTCTTCGGCGTCTGGCTTGGCTGGCTTCCCACCGGTGGATACACCAGCTATCTCGATAGCCCCATAGAGTGGGCGCGCAGGATGCTGATGCCCACGATTACGCTGGGCACGGCGCTGTCGGCGGTTACGATGCGGCAGATGCGCGCCGCTCTCCTGGAGGTGATGCGAGAGGACTACATCCGCACGGCGCGCGCCAAGGGCCTCATGGAAGGGCGCGTGGTCATGCTGCACGCGATGAAGAACTCGCTGCTTCCGGTGATAACGCTTTCCACATTGCAGCTCGGAACGCTGGTTGGCGGAACGGTCGTGACGGAGACGGTCTTCTTCCTACCGGGTATAGGCAAGTTCATCGTGGACGCGGTTATTGCCAAGGACTTCCTGGTGGTACAGATGGGCCTGATGATTCTGACGCTGGGCGTACTGGTCGCCAATCTGATAGCGGACATTTCATACGCATTTCTTGACCCGCGCATTCGGTTCGAGTGATTTACCGGAACTGACATTGACGAACAGGGTGAGCAAGAACATGAATCGGTGGAGACGATTGGACTGAGACATGGCTGAGGCGACAGAGAGCGAGATTGCCGAACAGCAGCTTAGCTGGGCGAGTAGAAGCCGCTTCCTGCAGACGCTGAGAGAACTAGTGGGGGTGCGCCTCGCCAAGTTCGGGCTGGCGGTGCTGGGGATAGCGATCATAGCAGCCGTATTTTCCCCGCTGCTGGCGCTGCATGATCCAATCAAGATTAACCCGCGAGACAGCCTGCAAGATCCGAGCGCGGAATACTGGCTGGGCGCGGACAGGCTGGGGCGAGATCAACTCGCACGGCTCATCTACGGCGCGCGAGTGTCGCTTATCATCGGCGGCGCGGGTGTGGGCATAGCGGTCGTGGCGGGCATCATCATCGGTACGATCTCCGGCTGGGCGGGCAGGTGGACGGACGAGATTCTGATGCGGATAATGGACGCGCTCGCCGCTTTTCCGAACATTGTGCTTGCACTGGTGCTTGTAGCGGTAACGGGTGGCGCGATGCGTAACATCATCCTAGTAATAGGGTTGGTATTCACGCCGGCTGTCGCGCGTCTCATACGCGCGCAGGTTCTGTCCGTGAAGGAACGAGATTATGTGACAGCCGCCGTCGCGCTGGGCGCAAGTCCGGCGCGCATCATTGCGTCTCACCTAATACCGAATAGCCTCGCGCCGGTAATTGTGCAGACGTCAATCGCGTTCGGCGCCGCGATACTGCTGGAGGCATCGTTGAGCTTCCTCGGAGTAGGTGTGAAGCCGCCGACACCCACCTGGGGCGGCATGCTGCGCCACGCCTTCGAGGTCGTTGACCAGGCGCCCTGGCTCACCTTCACGCCGGGCATCACCATCTTCCTGGTGGTGCTGGCGTTCAACTTCGTGGGAGATGCCCTGCGAGATACGCTCGACCCGCGTCTGAGGGGCGCTCGGTAGAACGCGGCGTCAGCTCTGATTCTCGAAGAAGTCGAGGTCGATGGCAAACGCCGAGGCGAGCATCAGCAGGCGGAAGTCGTTGTCGGTGCCGGCGTCCGTAAACTGTACGACGAAGGTGTCGGCGTCGGTGAACATCTCGCGTCCGAATCCGCTCCACTGCTTGGTTACACGCGCTATTTCACCGCCGCCTGCGCTTTGGGCGATGAAGGTGTGCCGGCGGAAGAGTCCGCCGGATAGCCGCGTAATCTCACGGTCATCCGGGTCCACTAGCGCAAACTTACGACCAAGTCCGAATATGCGGTTCAGGGCGCCGATACGCCTGCCGTCGGCATCAACTCTCAGGTGCGAGCGCAGCCAGAAGAAGTCGCGGCTCGCCTGCAGGACAGGCGCCCCTCCGTTTTCCACGACGTGGATGGACAGTGCGCGATGAGAACCCGCGAATTGACGTGAGATGTCGCCGGACTCTTCGTAGGCGTACATGAGCTGCGCGCCGTCGGACGAGTGCACGCTGTATCGATTTGCAGTCTCGAACGGCGTGAAAATCTCCAACTGCTCAACCTGCTGCCTGATGACAAGCTCCGAATACCGAGTGAGGTCGGTCATGGCACTCTCCTGATGTAATTGCCCACTGATGTGATGGCGGCGCTCGCGCGCTGCTATTACATACATTTTAGCAAGAGAGCGGCGCCTGTCTATAATAAAACACAGGATAATTTAGCGATTTGTAGCATAAAGTGTAACTTCATGCCTCTTCAAGCATCTATGCGGATACGCAGGCGCTTGTTGATGCGCCCCTTACTCTCGCGCCCTACGACTCGGATTGTGCCGACCTCGCTCGTGTTGGCGACGTGCGTGCCGCCGTCCGCTTGCAGGTCTAGGCCTGTGATGTCAACGGTTCGCACGTCCTTGATAGCGGGCGGCAGCAGGTTGATCTTGGTGCGGATGAGGTCCGGGATGGCGAAAGCTTCCTCTCTGGGCAGCGTGTTGATTTCGATGGGACGCGCGGCGCGCACCTCTTCGTTGATGAGCGCCTCCATGCGCTCTGCGAAGTCGGCGGACATGTTCTCAAGCTCGAAGTCCATGCGCGCTGAGCCGGGCTGCATGTTGCCGCCGGTGACCTGCGCGCCGTAGTCGCGCCACACTACGCCGCAGAGGATGTGCAGCGCGGTGTGCGTCCGCATCAGCAGGTAGCGGCGTTCCCAGTCGAGCGAGCCGTGGACGCTTGCGCCGATGGGCGGAAGGTCTCCGTCAATCTCGTGAACGAGCTTGCCGTCCTGCCGCGACAGTCGCTTCACCGCGTATGATGCATCGCCTGAAGCCAGGGTGCCGCTGTCCGTGGGCTGCCCGCCGCCGCCCGGGTAGAACGCGGTGCGGTCAAGTATCACGCCCTTCGCCGTGCTGTCGATGACGGTCGCGTCGAACTCCCGTAGGTAGCTGTCGTCGTAGCAGAGTATTTCGGTCATGGTTGCCTCAGTCATGGATGCCTCGGTCATGAATGCCTCTCAGGTGGTGATTTCGTTGATCGAATCGTATGCTCGTAAAGCAGTTTGCTTTATTCCTACCCCGCAATTTCCGGCCTTTGCTTCCAGAAGCCTGTCGCCTGCTGGAAGGCATATGCCAGTTGCAGCACTCTGAACTCGCTCCGGTGGCGGCCCACAATCTGTACGCCAACGGGCAGTCCGTCATCCGTGAAGCCGCACGGCACTGAAATTGCGGGATGTCCGGTCGCCGTGATGTAGTAGCATGAGCGCATCCAGTCGATGTATGTCTCCATCTGCACGCCATTGACCTCAGTCAGATACGGCTGGGTAACATCAAAGGGCGGGTGTTGACTGACGGGAAAGACCATGAATTCGTATGCCTCCATGAATTTGCGGACGCGCTCGAACAGCGCGGCGCGCTTGACCTCCGCCGCCCCCACATCGGCGGCGTTGAGCTTCATGCCTTCTTCGATGTTCCATATCACCGTGTCCTTGAGCCGGTCGCGGTGGTTCCTCAGCAGCTCGGCGCGCGTTGCCGCCATTCCAGCCGCGCGCGACACCATAAATGCCTCGTTAGCGCCGCTGAAGTCCGGACAGGCATCGTCTATATCACAGCCCAGCTCTCCGAATGTGCCGCGCTGACTTTCGATGACGGACACGATACGAGGGTCAACCGGCAGCCCGCCCATGTCGCTGCTCCACGCGATGCGGACGCCACTGAAGTCGCACTCCAGCGAATGGATGAGCGGGTCGAAGGACTCGCCATCATCCGTCAGCGCAATGGGGCAGCGCGCGTCCGGTCCCGCGATTGCGCTGAGCATCAGTGCGGTGTCCTGCACGGTGCGAGCCATCGGCCCCTGCACCGCCAGCGCGGACCACGGCGTCTGCGATGGCCAGACCGGTACGCGCCCGATTGCCGTGCGGAATCCTACGATATTGCAGAAGTTAGAAGGGTTGCGCAGCGAGCCGCCGAGGTCGCTGCCGTCCGCGATGGGCACCATGCCGCAGGCGAGCGCTACCGCCGCGCCGCCGCTGCTGCCGCCGCAAGTCTTCGACAGATCGTAGGGATTGAGTGTCGCCCCGAAGACCTCATTGAAGGTCTGCGAGCCTGCGCCGAACTCCGGCGTGTTCGTCTTGCCAACGGAGATTGCGCCCGCATCCTTCAGCCGCTCTACGATGAGCATGTCTTGCTGCGGGATATGCTCTGCGAAGATGGGAGAGCCGTAGGTGGTCCGCACTCCGGCTGTGTCAACCAAGTCCTTATGCGCGACCGGAAGACCGTGCAGCACGCCCACATCGTCCTCGCGTCGAAGTGCGGCATCGGCAGCCTTCGCTCCTTCGAGCGCTTGCTCCGGATGGTATGTGACAATGGCGTTGACTTTGGGATTCACGCGGTCGATCTGCTCTATGTGCGCTTGCATGACTTCGACGCAGGAAACATCCTTGCTGCGGATGCGCTGCGCCAGTTCAACAGCGGCCATGAAGTTGATGTCGGTATTCGTCATGTGGTTCTCCGGAATTCTGGTATAGAATAGATTTATGTCACATCGGTTTATGGTTTATATGGTTTATTAGGAGTAGTCTCAAAACTGCTCTGGTGAAATCCAACCCACCGTCGGTGTGCTGAAAGTCTTTAATTCTTCAGAGACGATTAAGTCGTCTGCTCCCAGTCGCGCAGCAGTGTGTGCGCGGCGTTGTGTCCCGGCGCGCCAGTGACCTCGCCGCCAGGGTGCGCGCCCGCTCCGCACACGTACAGCCCTTCGATTGGTGTTCGGTAGCCTGAGATACTGCGGCTCCCGCGTCCCGCGAACATCTGCTGTGAAGTGATGTCGAGGTGGCGGATATTGCCGTCAGTCAGTCCTACGCGCTCTTCGAGTTCGACCGGCGTGAAGAGCTCCCAGTCGAGCATTACATCGCGTAGGTTCGGCGCGTACTGCGCTATCGTGTCGATGAGGTGCTCGCCGACTCCCTGCCGCGCACCCTGCCATGTGCCTTCCCGCAACTGTACCGGCGCGTACATCGACCATACG
>JAGGDZ010000523.1 GCA_024648655.1 Chloroflexota bacterium
TTGAGTTCCAGCCGTACACCGCCGCGCCGCACGATATGACTTGTGCTGTCGATTTCCAAGTCGCCGCTACGCAGGATGGACACGTCGCCGGAGTCGCCGCCGGAGGATGCGGATCGCGCGGAGCGGCGCAGCATGTTCCGCACGCGCGCCATCAGTTCGCGGATGCTGAAAGGCTTGGTAACATAATCGTCCGCACCCAATTCCAACCCCACGACGCGGTCTATCTCCTCGCCGCGCGCGGTGAGCATGAGGATTGGCACATCGCTTTCACGCCGGAGTATGCGACAGACTTCGAACCCGTCGAGGTGCGGCAGCATCACATCGAGAATCACAAGTTCCGGGCGGATGGAACGAGCCGTATTCAGCGCCTGTTCTCCGTCAATCGCCGTCTCCACAGCGTAGCCCTCGCGCTCCAGATTATACCGCAACGCTTCCAGCAGGTTCTCTTCGTCCTCTACGACAAGTACGGTGCCCATAATGTCAGTATGTCAGCAATTCGGCGTTTCAGTCAATAACCTAAAACCTAAGGGCATTCTCGGTGTGTATCAGTGTTCATATTCGTCATTCCCGCGCAGGCGGAAATCTACGCGGCTAATACACCACCCATTTTTGCAACACCCATACAGCAACACCCATACATACTGAGAACGCCAAACTTAAATGGATATCGTCGCCCACCGCTGTCTGATGATGTGCAATCTTATAATCTTATATTTGAGCGGCAAGACGCCTTTCCAGTTCCAGCCCGGCGTCCAAGGACATGTCAGCACCGTCACTGATGACTCGCTTGGCAAGTGCAAGCGCCTTTGGACTGAGCGCTGCCAGTTGTTGAGCGGCATCTTCGGCTTCAGCCATAAGCGCATCGGCGGGCACAACGGTATGCACCAGGCCTATACGCCTTGCTTCCTCCGCGCCAATGCGCCTGTTGGTCAGCACCATTTCCAGCGCCCTGCTCGCGCCAATCACGCGACGCAGCGTCTGCGAACCGCCGGCGGCAGGTATCATGCCGAGCGCGACTTCGGGCATGGCGAACTGCGCATCATCGGCGGCGATGCGAATGTCGCAGAGGCACGCAATTTCCACGCCGGAGCCGATGACATAGCCGTGTATCGCCGCGATGAGAGGCTTGCGAATCGAGAGGAACAGCCCCCAGATGTCACGCTCCCACCGCACCTGCCGCGCGATAACCTGCGAGGGCGCTGTGCCGAACTCAGTCAGATCGGCGCCGGCGCAGAACGCGCGCTCGCCCGCGCCGCTCAACACCGCCACTCGCACATCGGGGTCGTCGCGCACAGCCTCCAGCGTGAGGAATAGCTCGTCACGCATCTGCACATTGTACGCGTTCATCACCCTGGGACGGTTCAGGACGATGCGCGCCACAGCGCCGCTCTTGTCGTACAAGACCACAGGCTCTACCATACTCTCTAATCTAACATGGATGGACGGGATTTACGGAATTGGAGCACGAGAAATCCTGTCCATCTTGTATATCGATGTAAATTTGGAGGGAAACCATGAACATCGGGTTCATAGGACTTGGCAATATGGGCGGCGGCATGGCGGCGAATGTACTGCGCGCCGGGCATGAATTGACGGTGCATGATCTGCGGCGCGACGCGGCGACTCCGCTGCTGGAGAGCGGCGCGTCATGGGCGGACACGCCGGCGGAACTTGCGGCTTCCTGCGACATCGTTCTCACATCGCTGCCCGGTCCGCGTGAGGTGGAGGCGATCGCGCTAGGTGAGGGTGGGATATTAGAAGGGATGGACGAAGAGCACGCGAGCGGCAGCGTCTATATCGACCTCAGCACGAGTTCGCCCACGCTCATCCGCAGCATTGCCGAGGATTTTGCCGCGAAAGGAGTGAGTGTTCTGGACGCCCCTGTTAGTGGCGGCCCAGTGGGAGCGCGTACCGGAAGGCTCGCGGTCATGGTCGGCGGCGACCACGATGTTTACGAGCGAGTGAAGCCCGCGCTGGACGCCATAGGCGACAAGGTGAGCTACATTGGGCCAATCGGCTCCGGCAGCATTGCCAAGCTGATGCACAACTGCATTGGCTACGGCTTGCAGACGATAGTTGCCGAATGCCTCACGCTCGGCGTCAAGGCGGGAGTGGACCCTGAGCCGCTGTTCGAGGCAATCTCCAACGGCTCGGTAGGGCGCGGTAGCTCGTTCGCCAACACCTACCCGAACACATTCCTTGCGGGCAACTTCGACCCACCCAGCTTCGCGCTGCGCCTAGCGCACAAGGACGTCAGCCTAGCTCTGGAACTCGCTCGTGAATACGGCGTACCGATGAGCGTGGGTAACATAGCGCACCAGGAGCTAACCTCTGCACTCAATCGCGGCTGGGCAGACCTAGACTCGCGGGTGGCGATGAAACTGCAAGAAGAGCGCGCCGGGAACATCGAGGTGCGAATAGCCAAGCCGGACGCGGACGCGCTGGAGGCGTAAGGTCCGGGACAGTGATTTCGATTGGAACGAAAATGAAATGAACGCGAAATGAAATGGAAATGCAACGCTTCAAAAATGTACAATTCAGGTACGAAAATGCGAAATGAGACGGAAAGAAATCGAAAATGAAATGAACGCGAAAAATGTCAGACGTACCCCTCTACACAGACCTTGACATTCCCGCGCTTGAAAGCGCCCTTGCCGAAAGGCTCATCGGACGACGCATCCACCACTACGACAAGATAGGCTCCACGATGGACGAAGCGCGGCGACTTGCGCTTGCCGGCGCGTCCGAAGGCACGGTCGTCATCGCAGAGGAGCAGACGGCGGGCAGGGGACGGTTCAACCGTGCGTGGGTGTCGCCTCGCGGTGAAAACCTGTCGTTCTCCGTAATACTAACGCCCCCGGCGAGCCAGTTGCCGTACATGAACATGGCTGCGACGCTCGCCGTTGCGCGCACGATTGCAGACTGCGTGAGCGCGCAGCCCACCATCAAGTGGCCTAACGATGTACGCGCGGGCGGGCTGAAAATTTCGGGCATCCTCATTGAGTCGGCAATCGAGAGCGAGGACGCAGTGTGCGCTGTCATCGGCGTGGGCGTCAATGTGAACTTCGATCCGTCGCTCTATCCTGAGATTGCCGACATATCGACCAGCCTCTACCGTGAGACCGGCCGGCGTCACAGTCGCACTTCGGTGCTGCGCGCGCTGCTGGAGTATTTCGACGACTCCTACGCCGCCGTACGCGCGGACAAGTCGTTGACTGCCGACTGGTCGGCGATGCTGGACACGCTGGGACTCACCGTGCACCTGCGCTCGCAACACGATACGATTGAAGGCATCGCGGAGTCGGTTGATGAGCAGGGCAACCTGCTGGTGCGCCAGCGGGACGGTAGCCTGTACACGGCAGCTGCGGGCGAGGTTACATCGCAATCGTGAGCGGTTGGACAGTGGGATGGAATAATTGTCCTACGCTCTATATCCTGTCTATTGACGCAAATTCAAGGAGGCGAAAATTGCTTGAAAAACTTAGTCTGGACGGCAAGGCTATCGTCATTACGGGCGGCGGCACGGGGCTGGGACGCGAGATGTCGGTCGCTATGGCGAAGGCGGGCGCGGACCTGGTGATAGCGTCCCGACGAATGGGACCTATCGAAGAGACCGCCGAGGCCGTGCGTGAACAGGGCAGGCGCGCCATCGCCGTCTCCACCGATGTCACAGACTCCGCACAGGTCAACAGCCTGTTCGAGCGCGCCATCGAAGAGTTCGGCAAGGTTGACGTGCTGTTCAACAACGCGGGCATCGTGCGCGGTCAAGGCTCCATTCCCATCTGGGACATCTCGGACGAGGATTGGCGCATCGGCATAGACACGAACCTGACCGGCGCGTTCTACTGCTCCCGTGCGGTCGCCAAGCACATGATTGAGCGAGGCGGCGGCAAGATCGTGAACGTCTCCTCCGGCTTCGGCTTCCGTGGCGGGCGCGACAACTACATGTACACCTGCGGCAAGGGTGGCATCGTGCAGCTCACCCGCACCATCACTACAAGCATGAGCCGCTATGGTATCACCTGTACCTGCATCGTGCCGGGCTTCATCCCGACCGAAGGCACGGCGGAGTCGAACGACACGCTGCCACGCGGCACTTTCATACCGATGGGGCGTGTGGGCAGGCCGCATGAGATGGGACCGCTTGCGGTGTATCTCGCATCGGACGCCTCCGACTACATGAACGGCGAGATGTTCACCATTGACGGCGGCGGACTCGCCGGAGGCTACGCACCGACCGGCTACGCGCCTGAAATACCGCTCGAAATCTGACATCGATGTACACAGACAGGGTAAAGCCTTACGATTGATTAGCAGGGAGTTAACTATGCCCATACCGGAAGAATGGAACCTGAGCGGCAAGGCAGCAATCATCACCGCGGACAGGCGCGGCTGGACGCCGTTCCTAGCGGCAGCGCTCGCCGAGGCTGGCGCGGACGTCGCCGTTGCGGGTTCTGCGCGCTCGGATGCCGCGGACGCCGCGAAAGCCGTTGAAGAGCAGGGACGCCGCTCGCTAAACATCACCACCGACATCACGAGTGCCGATGAAGTGGAGGCGATGATTCAGCAGGTTGCGGGGGAGTTCGGCAAGGTGGACATCCTCGTCAACAACGCATGTGCCGATTTTGGCAAGCCTTTCGAGGATGTCCTCGAATCGGAGTGGCAGGCGCTGATGGACTTCAACGTGAAGTCGATGTACCTGTGCAGTCAGGAGGCAGGCAGGCGCATGCTGGCGCAGGAGAGCGGGCGCATCGTGAACATCGGCTCCGGGCTTGCCGTGCGCGGGCTGTGGAATTCGGTTGCCGCATGCGCTGCCGCGGGCGCGGTGCATCAGCTAACGACTGCGCTCGCCCTAGAATGGTCGCGGCGCGGCATACGGGTCAATGGCATCGGTGCGGGCTGGATTACGACCGAAGAGCAGACCGAGGAATCTCAACGGGAATTGCTTGTCCGATACCTGCCGTCCCGCCGCAAGGGACATCCGACCGACCTGTGCGGGCTACTCGTCTATCTGGCATCGGATGCCTGCGACTTCGTGACGGGGCAGACGATATTCATAGATGGCGGCGCGCTGGCGCACGCGTAGGCAGAACTGACATCGATATACAGGATGGACAGGCTGTATGGACAGGGGCCGTATGGACAGGGGCCTGTATGGATTTAAGCATCCGCGTGCAGCCGCGCGCAAGCCGCAACGCTATCGAGTTTGACGGCGAGCGCTCGGATGTGAAGATTACTGTGCGGGTTACGGCAGCGCCGGAAGGCGGCAAGGCGAACGATGCGGTGGTGGCGCTGCTAGCAAAACGCCTTCGCGTGCCGAAGAGCAGCGTCCGGATTGTGCGGGGACACAAGTCGCGCGACAAGCGGATCAGCATCGAGGGCGTATCGGCAGCAGAAGCACTGAAAGCCCTTCGGTCTGATTCATCGGGGCCGCCACGATTGCATCCATCTGGGCGAACAACCTATTCGGCGGATAAATCCTAAGTGGGGAGGTTAGATCAGTCTCACCAGCACACGCTGTATAATTATCATGATGATCAGCGCTACCATCGGAGAGAGGTCAAGCATCCCCATAGGCGGCAACACGCGGCGAATTGGCGCGAGAATCGGCTCGGTTATTCCGTACAGCAGCACTGCGATGGGATTATCGGGCGATAGGTTTATCCATGAAATGATTACGCGCCCCAGTATCGCCGCCCAAAGCACGTATAACAGGATGTCTAAGAAGATGACGAGGTATTGTGTCATTGCTACTTCGCCCCCAACTCTACAGACTTGTCGTAGGCGGCGATGACGCCCTCAAGTACGGCGGCTCGAAACCCCTCGCTTTCCATCGCGCGCAACGCGGCTATAGTCGTGCCTCCCGGCGATGTTACCATGTCTTTCAACTCCGCCGGATGCCGTCCGGTCTCCTGCACGAGCTGAGTGCTTCCCAGAACCGTCTGCAATGCAAGCCGCCGCGCCATATCGCGCGCCATGCCCAGATACACCCCCGCGTCTATGAGCGCCTCTATGAACAGGAATACGTACGCAGGTCCGCTGGCGCTGAGCGCCGTTGACATGTCTATCAGCTTCTCGTCCGGGACATAGACCTCATCGCCGAGGGTCTGTAGAATCTGCCCTACGGCATCGCGCACCACGCCCGGAACCGCAGTCGTAGCAGTCCACACGCTCATCCCCGCGCCAATCTGCGCCGGAGTGTTCGGCATGATGCGGACTACGGAGTCTTGGTTCATGCCAGTGATTAGCGTATCGATAGTCGCTCCGGCTACAATCGAGGCGACCGTCTGCTGCGGTTCTAGACTGGCGCTCAGACCGGGCATCACTTCGGGAAGCGACTGAGGCTTAACAGCGAGGACCACGAGGTCTGCGCCTCCGATGGCATATCCGTTGTCGGCGAACGCCTGCAAGCCGTACTCCTTAGTGAGCTGCTCGCGTCGTTCAGTAACAGGCTCGCCAATGCTGATGTCCTCCGGCAGCGTCAGATTCGCGGCGAGTACGCCGCCGATTATCGACTCCGCCATCACTCCGCCGCCGATAAATGCAAGTCTCATGAAGTTCTCCGTATGCTCGGGCGCCCATCCTAGACTTCTTCCTGAGGAATGGACTGATTGCGCTAAGGTAGCTTGCTCTCGCTTGCGAGCGACACGGCGACTCTGATGGACTCTAGCATGCTCTCTGCGTCCGCGATTCCCTTGCCCGCTATGTCGAACGCTGTGCCGTGGTCAACGGACGTGCGAATGAATGGCAGGCCGAGGTTGACGCTTATGCTCTTGGCGAAGTCATGCACCTTTATGGGAATGTGTCCCTGGTCATGGTACATTGCCAGCACCGCGTCGTATCTGCCGTCGATCGCCTGTGGGAACACGCTGTCGGCCGGCACGGGTCCGGTGGCATCAATGCCCTCGGCGCGCGCCGCCTCAACCGCGGGGGTAATCTGCAAAGCTTCCTCGTCACCGAGCAGACCGCCGTCGCTGGAGTGCGGATTAAGCGCAGCGACACCGATGCGCGGCTCCGGGAAGCCCCACGCCTTGAAGCACTCGTCTGTGAGGCGCAGCTTCGCGAGCACATTGTCTTTCGTTACATAGTCGCAGGCGATTCGCAGTGAACGGTGTGTGGTCAGATGCACGACTCGCAGCGTATTCGCCGTGAGCATCGTCGCCACTTCTTTCGCGCCCGTCTGGCTCTGGAAAATCTCCATGTGTCCGATGTCCGTATAGCCTGCCAGCTTGCACGCTTCCTTGTTGATGGGAGCGGTTGCAATCGCCTGCACAGCGCCGGCGCTGGCAAGCTCGCCCGCCCTGAGTATCCACTCGACCGACGCCTTGCCGGAGGAGGCGGACAACTTTCCGTACTCGATTGCGCCGTAGTCGAGGTTCTCCAAGTCGAGAACATCAATGTCCCCGTGCTCTCCGATGACGTCATCAACGGAGTGCGCGACCTTCGCCCTGCCGGAAGCGCCTATCAGTTCGAGAGCAGCGTTCATAGCGGCTGCGCTGCCTACCACGAACGGGCGCGTCTTCTCATAGACCCATTCGTCTTGAAGCGCCTTCGCGGTAACTTCCGCTCCGATGCCCGCGGCATCACCCATCGTAATCGCAAGCAGTGGCCTTTCGCTCATATCAGTACCTCTGGGAATAGTTTACATAGATGCCAAGATATGCAGGATTTTTCGTCCTGAGTCTATATGTTTGGCTACGATTGTACGATATTCATTATACCTTATTGGCTGCCGGTGAATACCTCTGCATCGTGGACACTCGGACATTAGTCGATCACAAGTTGCGAAACTGACGGCGCGACCTTCGCAGTAAGAGAACTGCGTGGCAATCTCGTTCAACAGCGGGTCCATATTCTCAAAGCGCGGCGCGTTCGTGTCCGGCGACTGCGCTCGCACCACGCCAGGATTTTCGGCTGCGAACTTCACGACCCAAAGACATAACTCCAAGCCCGTTTTCTGATAACTCAGCAGAGCCTGATGGTATAACTCCCGACGCATCGACGAGCAGCGGCCCGAAGGTTGAGGCAGTGGAGGACGGCTACGAGGTGTGGTTGTGCCGCTCCCGAGTTCAGGATGAGTCTGACGCGGCACGATTACGCACCGCTACGGCGCCGGCAGGGACGACTACGGCAGACGGAGTGAGTTGTTTGACGACGTTAGCGCGAACCAGCGTCCATCCATCCGCCGCGAAATGGTCTTCATGCGATGCTCGTTTAGCATCACTGCATCTCATCAAAGATAGGCAGCAGCCTTACCCTTGCCTCCGACTGTTCCTCAGTATCTTGCGCTTCGTGGATCGGTCGCTCTTCGTCTAGGTCAATCCACAGGTCGTACAGTTCACCGGTCTCGTACAGTTTCCAGTGGTTGTCGCGGACAAATCGAATACGAGAGGCGGATACGGAAGAACGGAGATTCATCGGCTCGAAGTGGAAGAACATCCAATCCCTGGGGTTGCCGGTCTCGCCTTTCAACTGCGGATAGAATGACCTTCCGTCAACGAAGTAGCCGTCCGGAAACTCCAGTCCGGCCGCCTCCATAATGGTCGGCAGGAAGTCCGTGGACTCTACCATATCCCTGTTGACAACTCCGGCGGGGATAGTTCCGGGCATGCGGCAGATGAGCGGCACGTGCGTCCCCCGGTCGTTTGTCTTGCCCTTGCCGCCACATATCTCGTTGTGCTCGTGATACATCGAGCAGACGTCGTGGGGACTGCCGTTGTCGCCGAGGTACAGCACCAGCGTGTCTTCACCGATGCCCTGCTCGTCCAGATAGTCCATGAGCCTTCCGATAACCTTGTCATGGTATTCGACCATGTCCTTGTAAAAGCGCGGGTCGTCGCCCCACGAGCCTTCCTCAAGCTCATTCCAAGTCCTCCCGCCCAGCGTCCTGTTTGAAGGCGGGTCGAACGAGTCCCATTCCGGGCTGTCCGGCGTGGGTTCGTGCGGCTTGTGCGTAGCCGCCATCGACCAGTACACGAAGAATGGCTTGTCGTCGTCCTTCTTGCGTCCGATATAGTCGATGATATAGTCGCAGAAGACATCCTCGCCGTATTTGCCCTTCGTGTCGTCCCTGTACGCGCCATTCTCGTAGATGATGGGGTCCTTGTAGCGCGATCCTTTCTCCTCCGTGTGATGAGCGTGCCAGACGCAGAATTCGTCGAAACCTGCGTCCTCGATCTTCTGACCCTTCGAGCGCATCTCCGGCGCCTCATCGGGCGGATTGTATGAGTAGAGCTGCCACTTGCCGGAGATGCAGGTGTTGTATCCTGCGCCTGAAAACAGGTGCCCGAATGTGACCTCATCGGGCTTCATCAAACCGAACCCGATGTAGTTGCGGAAATTATACTTGCCCGTCATTAGCGAAATTCGTGTCGGAGTACACAGCGGCATCACGTGCGCTTCGTCGAACCGCATTCCTTCCTGCGCCATACGGTCAATACGCGGCGTGGCATACGAAGTACCTCCGTTTGCTCCTATGACCTCGTAACCAAGATCGTCGGACATTATCAGGACTATGTTGGGCTGCTTATCGGGCATTTCTGTTCTCCTGTCTGTTGCTGAATCAAAACGAATGTGTATAGATGCCAGAATTTGCGGGCATTTTCGTCATCCCTGCCTTAAGCAGGAATCCGGCGCCGTTGAAAGGGTAACTTGCGAGATTCAGCCGTGTCTATGCTCTACGGATTCCCGCCTTCGCAGAAAAGACGGGGTGAAAATTAAGAATGACGGTACGCTCTAGCCGCTAATCGTTAGCCGCGACGTTGAATCACCTGCTTGCCAAAGTCTGAAATCAAGTCACGCGCTGCCTGCCGGTCCACTGCCGCGAGCGCTACATTGTTGACGCCGATTGCCTCCAGGTTATCCAGTTTGTCGATGATCTCGTCCGCCGTGCCGGTCAGAGTGCGAGCTACTAAGTCTGCCGAGACGAACCGCTCTTCTCCCTCTTTCAGATAGACATAATGTCCCTCGTGAACATCGAGGTATCGTCTGTCGTCCGGTGTGGGCTTCGGGCGGTTGTCCCCGTACTCACGAACGTACTGATCATACTTCTCGGCGAGGCCCGGATTGCTCATTCCCAGGTTTGCGCCCGGTCCATAGTCGCGCTCCCACATCGCGTGGATGCCCGGGACAAGCGTTGGACCCACGTTCCTGATTACCCGAGCGCCGGACAAGGATTCACCCTCTCTGAGAACGCATGCTGATGAGAGCACCGTCACGTAAGGCTTGGCTCCGTGCCCGCCGAACTTATCGAAGTTGTTCCCACTCGCTTCCGCCGCCGCCATCACCCTCGGAAGCCCTTCGGGGACGCTCTCACTTCTCGCGGTGGATATCCAGCCGTCGGATATTTCCCCGGTAATCTTCTGACCGCGTGGGCCATTGGCGGCAAGCATCACAGGAATGGGATCTTCGATGTTAAAGAACTCATCCCGCCCGGAGTTGGATTTGGAATGGATAAGCCGTATCCATCTCTCACGGCTACCCTCGCGGAGCAGCACGTCCTCCCCATTGAGCAGACCCTTGACTTGCAGCGCATATTCCTCGAACTGTTCCATCTTCAGTGCGGGGAGGCCCATGGTGTTCCGACCCGTGTAGCCTGTGCCGAGTCCGACTATTACTCTGCCGGGTGCAATCCTGTTGATTGACGCCGCTGCCGCTGCCGTCACCGGCGCAAGCCTGTTGCTCGGTATCGCGACCAGAGTTCCCAGCTTGATGCGCGTGGTGTTCTGCGCTGCCAACGCCATCGTTGCCCACACGTCGGAGTAGATTAGCTGCGAGTCGAAGAGCCAAGCGTGTGTGAAACCCGCCTCTTCAGCGGCTTTCACCTCGCGCCATGCCTCTATGTACGACGGTATGCCTATTCCGTAATCCATCTATTCCGCTCTTCTCCCCCAGGCTATCAATTTCATGCCCAAACTCACCCATGCCCAAACTCACCCATGCCAAGCTCACCCATGCCAAACTCACTTTGATGGCGGGCGAGTTCATTATAAATCACCAGGCGACCCGACAGGGAAGGAGATTGGCTTAGTCAGCTTGCGATTTGGTCAGACCGCTGCAACTGTTCCAGCTCAGTGACCGGAATATGACATCTTATCTCGTGGCTTGCCCCACCCGGACCCTGC
>JAGGDZ010000298.1 GCA_024648655.1 Chloroflexota bacterium
TGGGCGTCGCTGTCGATGTCCACTGACTCGAAGACTATGTCGCTGACGCCGGAAGAGTCCGAGTAGGACTCTCTGTACAGGAGGGCAATCAGCCCCGCGCCTGTGATGGCGCCATCGACTCTGTCACCAAGGTAAAATTGGTACTCCGAGTTCATTCGAGGCCCATTCCCACGGATGTAGAGGTTGGAGATCGTGTGGCCGTTGCCTTCCAATACCTTTCTGTAGCGCGGGATCGGGTCCCAGCCGTCCCCGTCGTTCCAGTAGTCGTCGTCCTCGTCTATGCTGCCGTTGTCGTTGGTGTCAAAGTCGAGGTCCGCTGTCAACTCATAGCCTGCGCACCCAGCCTCGGGGCAGCCCATGTCAGTGTCGGCATACGGGAACGCCAGACCATAGCCGGCGTCATCGGAAACGCCGTCTCCATCTTCGTCGTACCTGATGGCAGACAATTGTGCCAGGCTGGACACTTCCAGCAAGCCATCATCGTCGGTGTCGTAATCGATCCGGGACACCTCGCCAGTGGGCTGGGCCGGCTTGTCGGCGCTCTGCGCTTGGGCGATGTAGGGCGCCGGTCCTACCATTGCCAACATGGCGATCGCCATAACGGCAACCACCAGTAATCTAATTCTAAGAATCCTTCCCATCTTCCTTGACCTCCTTATATCATATATCCACGCCATATATCCGTGTCGATGTTCAGTGTCTGCCAAGAGGTTACGGGAAAAAGGTTGCCTGCTGGTTACATTTCTTACAAAAGTATGAACAATTTTCCGCTGGGCGCCATGGCGCGCATCAACTATAAGCGCGTCATATGAGAAGGAACCTCTCGGGTGTGGAGCGAGATTTCTTAGCCGGAGACCCGGTTCATGAGCTTAGCGCGGCGGATGGTAGGGAGATGGTAGGTTGTTGTGCCTTGTTCATTACTTCCGAAACTCCACACCGTCTTTGGACTGTTACGGACGGTTACGAACTTTGACTGACGTTGACGCAGCGTGTTATCGTTAGGACAGGCTCATTTTCAAGCTTATTTTCAAGGAGGAATCATGACTTCTGAAGCTAAGAATCAGCAATCTGTCGAAGACGAAATAAACGAGGAGGACAAGGAGCTTACAGCGGAAGAGTTGGCATCCATCAGCGGAGGCGGTGATCCTCACACGACGGCTCCCGACGGCCTTCCCTGGGCTCCTAGTCACACCGGTCAAGGTTCCTCTAACCAGGGCGAGTAGTTCAGGTAAAGCGCAACCGAATTCGCTCTCCAATCGTTTCGGCGCAGGTTTGAGGGTCAAGAAAACCCAAGCCTGTGAGCCAGATAGGCCAGATAGGGTAGTGACAATCTGTTCCTTTGCCAGTCCATGTCAAAGTCTCCGTTAAGAGGGTTGGTTCGGCCGATAGGGAGTTTAGGGCATTGTGCCCGCGGCGCGATTAGCGCAATGATTGCCGCCAGAGTCTGGCTAATTCAGATCATTTGACGCCGGACCAGCTCTCGGAATGGACCTTCGGATTTGAGCAATTTGTCAAAGTTGCCCTCTTGGACTACTTTGCCGTGCTGGAGTACGTAAATGCGCTCCGCCTTACGTATGGTGGACAGCCGGTGCGCGATCACTATGCGGGTGGCGGCAAGGCTCTCAATGCCGTGCATGACTTGCTCTTGGCTCTTGGCGTCAAGCCAGCTTGTGGCCTCATCAAGAAATATGATACTTGGATTACGGACCAATGCCGCCGCAATCCTGATGCGCTGAATCTGCCCTCCGGAGAAAGTCGAGGAATTGTCACCTACGATGGTGAACATCTTCATCGGCATGGCTGCGATATCTTTGTCCACGTCCGCGAGACGCGCAGCCTTCCAAGCTTCGTCTATCGTCAGGTCATCGGCGACGCCGATGATGTTGTCTAAGATGTTTCCGGGGCGCAACTTGCCGTCCTGTAATACCACACCGATCTGACGTCTTACCGAGTGCCGGTCAAGATGTGCAAGGTCGCGACCGTCATAGTAGATCCCGCCCCCGGACGGCTCTTCAAGTCCCAATGCCAACCTGAGGAGAGTGCTCTTACCTGCGCCGGACTCCCCGACTATGGCGACGAACTCGCCGGGCCGAGCATGGATCGACAAGTCGTCAATTATTAGCGGGCCGTCGGCCGTGTAGCGGAAGCTTAAGCGATCGAATCGAATGTCGCCGCTCAACTCCGATGGGATAGCTCCTCTCGTCCCGCGGTCGGGCACGGCATCAAGTATCGGTCTGATCTGCTCGTAGGCGGGCACAACTGCGGCGATGGCATCAAAAGAGCGGCCCAGCCCTACGATGGCCACGTGGAAGGTGATGGACACCGAATACACAACTAGAAAGTCACCTATCGAAAACTGGTCTGCGCCCCGGCTGATGGCGAGGCTAAACAGAGCCGCGCCCACAAGCGCGGGGGCAGCGGCGCTGAACGCTAGTAGATGCTCGTTCAATCGAGCTATCTGCATCCCTGCAAGTTGTTGCTCGCGGTAGCCACGCGCCCAGGAAGCGAATGCCGGTACCTCGGCGCCTGCGGAGCGCATTTTGCTCATCCCATTTATGAATTGGAACAGTTCCCCCGCCAGTCGGCGCGCCGCAGCGTAACGCCTGCGATGCGGGGCTACCTGGAGAACTCCGACTACGCAGCCCACCGCCAGTGATATGAGCGCTATGCCAATGCTTATAAGCGCCAGGGCAACGTCGTAGAAAAATAGCAGGCCGAGGGTGGGAAGGAGGAAGATGATCGAGAGAAGGGCATTGGCGACCAGCCCAGATAGCTGGTCTCGCAGCGCCTGAAAGGTGGACATTCGCACAGCTAGATCTCCCGCGGTGAACCTTTTGAAAAAGTTCGTGGGCAGCTCCAATGCACGGTCCCAGATGGCTGCGGTTACCCTCGTGGCGGCGCGGGCTTCGAGGCGCATCATCGCTGTCCCTTGCAGCATCTGAAGCAGCACCCCGACTATGGCGAACGCGACCAGGGCAATGATGATCTGGACAAGTGTTCCTCCCGAGGCGGATGGAAGTACCCAATCAGTAACCGCACCCACTGCAATGGCAGGCGCCAGCATCAACACGCTCGCCAGAAGTCCGGCGACCGCAAACCGCGCAAAATCGGTGGTCATCCTTTTGCCAGCGAGTCGGAAGATGTCAATCACCCCGACGGGTCGATCGTCAGGCAAAGGGCGGTAGAAGACCCAGGAGTCGCGGGCTATTTGATTCGCCCGACTGGCATTGAGGCGCTCAGACCGCCCCGATATGGGGTCTATCATCCGGTAACGTCCTGTTATACTGGGCAGGAGCGCCAAGGGCTTGCCGTCGTCAAGGGAGTAACCTAGCATAGCGCCGCTGTCCCCGATCCACCACTTGTCGTCCGGAGACAGCCGTACCTTTCGGCACCGGACACCGGACGCGTTCAGAACGTCCTGTAGGGAAGGCTCTTCACCGACCGGAACGCGACGAAATGATGGCGGCCGAAAGACGATTCCCTCGTGCTGGCCGATTATGCCCAGGGCCGCCATTAGAGTGGAGTCGCCCCCCTGTACCGCCGTCCGCCCCGGAGCCAATACGCCAAAAAGATTTTCTCTTGCCTGCTCCATGTCCATGCGGCGATAGGTCGCCTGGGCGGTCTGTTCATTCGCCTCGTCGGCTAGAACCAGCCGACGGTTGAGCTGCTCTGCGCCCAGCGCTAGACGGTGGAACTCCCCAAGAGCAGGGAGCAGCATTCCTCGGCTGATCAGGTCTTGAGAGGATATTGCGGTGATGTTGTCCGATCTCTTGAGGATGGTGAGCCAGGCGTCGGAGGTGAGCGGAACTAGTCCTGTGCCGTCCGGCTCCGGCGCCTCGGTTCCCAAGTAAGCGCCCAAGCTTCCCGCCAAGGCCCAAAGGACTCCGCCAGGTCGGATCGACAGCACAGCGCCTGAGCCGGCTTGCAGAGTTTCTTGCGGGTTCATCCTGTCAAACAATAGATCGATCTTGGGTCGAGGCTCGATCTGACGGGCCACTACGGCTGTGAGTTCGGACACCCATGCATCGACCTGGCGCGTCAGATCGTCGCCGACATCGTGACTGATCAGCTCGTCCAATCGTACCCGGCGCAGCCTGGAACCCGGAAGACCCTTGGCAACCGCGAACATGGCTCCATGTTCGCCCAGTCCAAACGCCAATCGTCCCGTTTCTGCCCGCAGAAGGTGTTTGGCGCTTGACACAGGCTGACCGTTCCGATGTTCAATCAGGAACAAGTCCACTGCGCCATGCTCGACGTACCAGCCGAATCTTGGGTCGTCGAGGCGAATGGGTAGGTTGCCCGCGCTGGCGAAAAGGTCTCCCTGGGAGACTGCCAATTCAGTGAGTCGCGTAATTGTCGGTTCCTCCTAGTGTGTCTAGCTGGATGCGGAGGGAGCTAATGTGCTTGAATGAGTTGGTAGTACAGACCATCTCTGTCGCCGATCAGTTCCTCGTGTGTGCCGCGCTGTGTCTCTCTACCTCGGTCCAGAACCACGATCAGGTCGCAGTCGCGTATAGTGCTGAGCCTGTGGGCGACTATCACACAGGTACACCCGCGGCGACGTAGGCTATCGTCGATTAGCATCTCGCTGATAGAATCAAGGGTGCTAGTGGCCTCATCTAGGAGCAACACCGAGGGGTTGTTGACGAGCGAGCGAGCGATCTCCAGGCGCTGACGTTGCCCACCGCTGAAGTTGCCCCCGCCCTCTTCTACCATTGAGTCGTATCCGGAGGCGCGGCTCATGATGTCATCGTGGATCAGGGCGTCCTTGGCAGCGGCGGCTAGCCTATGGTCAGGAACTGTGGGGTTCCACATGGTGAGATTTTCCCGCACTGTGGCGGCAAACAGGAATATCTGCTGATCAACGACCGCGACCGATCCGGTCAGAACCTGCCGGGGAATTTCATTGATCGGCGCGCCATCGTACAGGATCTCCCCAGACCACGGCTTGTACTCGCCGCTAAGCAGCTTCAGTAGCGTCGACTTACCTGATCCGGTTGGTCCGATGACAGCAACCCGCTGCCCGGGTTCGATATTCAGGCTGAGGTTGTCGATGAGAGGAGGCTGGTTGGGACGATATCCGAATGTGATATTCCGCAATTCGATCCTGCCGGCGAGGCGCAACTGTCCATCCAGAGTTGCAATGCCGTTCGTCGAGGAGTGCGAGGGAGTCTCGGCGGCGGGATCCTGCCGGGCGTCTAGCACGTCGTCTATTCTCTGGAGGTCGGCATCCAGTATCTGGAAGGAGTCTGCGGACTGCACGAAGCGGCCTATTGGATGGAGGAAGTTGGCGGCTACTGCATAGAAGCCCATCAATACGCCGAGCGTCATTTCGCCCGACATGACTCGCCAGCCGCCAACACCAAGCACAACGGCTCCGCCGAGTATCAAAAACAGCCTCGGCAATGCGGCGATGACGTATCCCAACTCCGCGAATCTCTGTCTAGCGACCAACTCGCGTGCTTGGTATCCGCTCCAGCGAGCGAAGAAGTCGTCCTCGGTGGCAGTCGCGCGGAGTGAGTCGATGTTATGCAACCCTGAAGTTCCAATTCCGAAGAGCAGCGCCTGCTCGCGTTGCACCTGTCGGTTCTCGTCGATACGATATCGGCTCAGGATGCGCATTAGCGCAACATTCACAGCTCCCAGCACAGCCACGAGGGCGGCGAGCAGCGGATCGAACATGAGCATCAAGGCTAGGAAGAGAGCGCTCATGACCAATTCAATCATGACGCTGATGAACTGCCTCGATGCGACCCAAGCGACTTTATCGTTCAACTGAACTCGTGAAGTGAGGTCGCCCGCAAAGCGATGTGCAAAGAATTGCGCCGGCATCCTGAACAGTCGCGACAAGAATCGCTCCGAATACACAACTGACAGGCGTATGGCAAGCTTGCGTAAGCTGTGCTGCTGAAGCCAGGTGAGTAGATAGATAAGCCCACTTGCCGCAAGCGCGGCGACAACGACGGGAGCACCCCAAGATGTCTCCTGTTCGGTCAGCACATAGTCCACGAAGACGCTTAAGAGTACGGGCAGGGCAAGACCGGGCAGAGCTAGCAGCATTCCGCATACGGTCACAAAAGCGAGGGGTGCCTTCACGTCCCTGAGCCAGGACCAGAGTTTGCGCGTGATGCTTGGCGCAGCCTCGCTGGTGGTGAATTCCGGTGCAGGCTCGGCGGACAATGCTATACCGGTGTAGGCTTGGTCAAAGGTCTCTTCGCTCACGACGCGGCGACCATTGGCAGGGTCGTTCAGGAAGTATCTGCCTTTACCGATCCCTTCAAGAACAAGGAAGTGGTTAAACTCCCAGAACAGAATCACCGGAAGCTCCATGCTGCGGAGCTCACCTATCTCCTTGCTCCAACCTCTGATCTTTAGACCGTATCTCTCGCCGGCTGCCACAATATCGGCGGCGCTGCTGCCGTCGCGACTGACACCGCACGCCTCGCGCAACCCCTCCATCGGTTCCCAACGTCCGTAATGAGCTAGAATCACACCCAGACATGCCGCGCCGCATTCCGAAGCCTCGAACTGCGGGAAAAGAGGCGTACGAAGGCGTTTCCCAAAAGAACTACCTTCAGGACCTCCAAACATGCTAACCAGTCACCTCAGTTGGATCGTTCATCGAATTAGTAGCCGCACCGGAGGTTCTTTACTCAAGACGATCCTGAGGTCGCAGAACTCCCCTTCGACAGCCGTAGATGGTATTTCATGCATGGACAGCCGGACCAGATGGCTGTCCGTGGACGGAGTAAGCCCAAAATCTGTGAGCCAACCCGAAGAAGCCACGGTCCTGGACGATACTTCCCGCACCTCGGCATCAAGAGAGATAGACTCGCCACGCTCTACTGCCGTATAGAATACGTGAGCTTCCATGCCGATTTCGAGCCTTCGGGCATCATCCGGTCGTACAAATGCGAATGCCTCCAATTTGCTTTCTGTTCCCACACGGATCTCAGCGACTTCGTCTCCGGATTCCACCGACTGTGCCTGCGCCAGATGGAACGCAACGACTTCACCGGAATGCGAGCTAACTATGACCTCCTGCGACGATTGAAGTGACTCCAGTTCCAGTAACTCCGCGCGCGCTGAGGCCAGGGCGACGGGAGCCGTATTGGGATTAGTTTCTAGAGCCGCTAGACGGGCGCGAGCGAGGCCTACCTGTAAGGTCAGTTCGGGTATCGTTACTCGGGCTAGGCGCTGGCCAGCCTCCACACGGTCACTGACATCGCCCTGCACCTCGGTGACTTTGCCAGTGATTTCGGAGACGACTTTGTAGCGCTCTCCAGGCCGCGCCAAGACACACTCAGAAGAAAGGCTCCTCTCGATGCTTCCAAGCAGTCCCCAGACAATGACCCCTAAAAGCCCCAGTCCCAGCCCTGCCACGATCACCCATTCATGGGGAGCTGTCACGCGCAGCAACCCGTCTAGGGGCTCTGTCTGCCCCATCCGAGCGGACGCCTCTTCGCGGAATAGATTCCTCTTCGCCAACTTTCTGCATGCTCCAAGCACTTGGTGAGGAAAGCCGTTGCAGGAACTCAGTTCACCTTCTATCTGTTATGCCAGCGTAGGTTCAATCGAACTTGTGTAGCCTTCGCTGCCAGTAATTCCATGCTAGGCTGTGTGGACATTCTGAATTTCAAAGTGGTTCGCGGTAGTTTATGGTTGAAAATCGTTGCATCCAGCGTATATCTGCACCTCCCACCTCCCTTTCATGCCCGCGCAAGCAGGCATGAAGGGCTGGAAACCGAAAATGTCAACACACGCTAGTAGAAGTTTTTGCTCATCGTTGGCCGTGGATTCATGTCCCTCAAAAAAACTTTGTCAAGTAAGGGCCCGCGCCATTTATCAACGAGTGGGAAGTACTCGGTCCTATGCGACGCTTGACGCGCTTCCTAACCCATTCTGTCTCCAGCACTCCAGTTTGCCCTCGGCATTCCATCGGAGGTCACCCGGGGATTGGGTCCCGCGCATTGAGTTCGGGGAACAGTGAGAAGTCGGGATCTCTGGTCAGGAGTTCTTCTGCTTCATTGGACACGCATATTGCCGGACACGCATATTGCCGGACACGCATATTGCCGCTATCCTGGCGTCGTGAACAACTCCCCCAACGACTCAGGGTCGTCGCGCAAAACTTTCCAGTATTTCCAGTAAGTCATCAGTCTCTTCTATTATCCGCACTGAAGGGGAGGCAGTTCAGGCGGCGAGTTGACTCCATGTTTGTTCTGGACTCGTGGGGCCGTCCTTCCGGATGCGAAGGTTGGTCACCACGCTGAGGAACTCGTAGCAGCAGTGCTAAGGAATGCCCAAGCATTGTTGCCTTCGGCCAACCCTCGCAACAATGACGAGGCTGCTTCGTGATGCCCATACTAGCAATATCGCCATCACCGGTCAAGCCATACTATATTTGGTAACCTTCCCCAAAGTTGGTGGCACAAGGAAACGGCTGCGAATCCTGATAAGATTTTGGAAGAGTACCCAATATCTGTTAGGAGTTCCAACCAATGCCAAGAGTACGATTCACGCTTCCGGAGGTTAAGCAGAAGCCGGGCACTTGCCCATCATCGTGTCCGCACTGCGCCAGTCGCAGTACACAAGCACGCTTATCTTGAGAAGCGGATAAAAGACCTCTACATCAGTTGTGTAACGGTGGTCAGATACCGCTGCGCCGACTGCGGCAGGATATTCAGACGCTACCCTGATGGCGTGGATTGATAGCATAACAAGATTCCTGTACGATTTTGTCACGACTACAGTTGCGAACCACGAGAGCGATTTTCAATTCGAATGTTAGGAGTAATGCAAACTCATGATCAGAGAGGCACTTTCCACCCTGACACCAATCGCAGGCTGGGACGAGAAGCGTGCTAACGGTGTAGAGTTTTCGGGTGATGCCGATCCCATTCTGCCGACTCCCTTTCGTATCGGCGAAACTGCGGCTGCCAGCCTTGCCGCGGTCGGGCTCGCGGTCTCCGACATCTGGAAACTGCGCGCCGGTCGAAGCCAAGAAGTAGGCATTGATGTCCGACAGGCAACGGCTTCTCTTCGAAGCAGCCATTACATGACATTGGGAGGTGAATCTATCGCAGCGGAACGCCATCCTCTCATGGGAGTATATCCTGCGAAGAACGGGCGCTGGAGCTACCTTCACTGTAATTTCCCCAACCACCGCGCCGTGGCGTTGTCCGTTCTAGGCGTAGAAAAAGAAGACAATGACGCCGTGCGAAAAGCCGTGTCAAAGTGGGACGCATTGGAACTCGAGGAAGCGATAATCGCGGCTGGCGGGG
>JAGGDZ010000355.1 GCA_024648655.1 Chloroflexota bacterium
CAGAAGACATCCCGACCTCAGAACGCGCATACCTTCGCACTCAGGTCGTCAACAGCCAATCTTCGGCAGTAATCGTGTCGAATCGTGCATCGCGCTCTGTGATGATTCAGCTCAGCCAAGCCTTCAAGGAAGCGCGCGGCGCAGAATCCTGAATCCATCCTCCCCCGGCCCTGTTCATCGATGTTAGTCCTCTCCTAAAACGACATTAACGCTTCGTTAATGCTCTGTTCACATGTGCGCCGTATCGTGGAGACAGGCAGATTTTATGACTTCGCTAAACACGCAAAGGGCATTAACAAATGAGGAGGTAAGACTCAGATAACTATGCCTAGTTTAAGACTTTTCCCATGGATGCGCGGTGCTCTTGGCGTCGCCCTAATACTTAGCTTGGCGCTCGTGATTGCAGCGCCGGCTTGCGGTGGCGCAGAAGAATCGACTACGGCTCCTATACAGTCGGGACAGACCACGGCGCCCGCAGCGGCACCTGCCGCGACTGTGGCAATGAAATTGAAGGGCACAATCGAGATTGACGGTTCCAGCACCGTGTTCCCGGTGTCCGAGGCAGTAGCAGAAGAGTTCGGCAAGATTCACCCTGATGTGCGCGTCAACGTTGGTGTCTCCGGTACGGGCGGTGGCTTCAAGCGCTTCACCGTTGGCGAGATCGACATCTCTGATGCTTCCCGCCCTATCAAGGACGCGGAGGCGCAGCAAGCGGCAGACAATGCCATCGAATACTACCCGCTCCGTGTCGCGATGGACGGCATGTCCGTGATGGTCAGCCCAGACAACGACTTCGTTGAGTGCCTATCCACAGATCAACTCAAGATGATCTGGGAGCCGGGTAGCACTGTAGAGCAATGGAGCGATGTCGATCCGAGTTGGCCCGATAGCAAAATTGCCCTATATGGTCCCGACACCGACTCCGGCACGTTCGACTACTTCACCGAAGAAATCATGGGTGAGGCGCAGTTGAGCCGTGCCGACTACACCGCCAGCGCGGACGACAACGTGCTCGTACAAGGCATCGCCGGCGGCAAGTATTCACTCGGATACTTCGGATTCGCCTACTACCAGGAGAACATGGACAAGTTGAAGCTGATTGCTGTTGACTCCGGCAACGGCTGCGTCCTTCCTACTTTCGAGAGCATCGAGAATGGCACATACTCACCGCTCTCTCGCCCGCTTTTCATCTACGTGAGCAAGCAGAGCTTGGATCGCCCCGAAGTTAAGGCATTCGTCGAGTTCTACCTTGACAACGCCGCCGAACTCGCGCAGGAAGTTGGTTATATCAAACTTGGCGATGCCGAATACGCGTCGAATCGCGAGACGATCAAACATTAGCCTGTAAACTTAACAAGTTCCTTCCCCAAAATGGCGCATACGACATTCCTTCCTTCGTATGCGCCATTGGTTGTTTGCAATACCTTATGGCATAGGCATGGCATAGGCGGAAACATACCCCCAATTGCGGGGATATGTTTCAATGAGTGTTATCTGCGTTTAACTAGAGGCTGGGCAGCGGCGCAGTGTCCCCCGTTTCATGCTGCCACATGCGAAGGCGCGCCGACATGTCTATCACTCGGTCGCGTTGCGCCGGGTCGTCGTATAGGTTCGTCATCTCATGTGGGTCGTTGTTCAGGTCGAAAAGCTCGCCCTGATCACCCGCGCACAGCGCGAGCTTCCACCTGTCCGGCGTGATGATGCAGCGCCTAGGCAGCGCGTTCATGCGGTTGATTCCGGCGCTCCCAAGGAATCGGTCGGGCAGTTCCTCGCTATTGCCGTTCCACTGCACGACGACATCGTTGTCGCTCAAGTCCTTCTCGCCACGAAGCACCGGCGCTAAACTCTTACCCTGCAAGTGGGGCGGCGGCTCCTGCCCCAGCAGGTCGAGCAGCGTGGGCAGGAGGTCTATGTGTCCGGCGCTGCCCTCCAGCATCGTCTGCTCATGACTCAGCCAAGGCACGCGCATCGTGAGTGGCACACGAGCGGCTTCCTCGTAGAACGAGCGCTTCTCCAGCATCCCGTGGTCTCCCGCCATCTCTCCGTGCTCGCTCGTGAACACCACCACTGTGTTGTCGGCGACTCCGGAGCGCTCCAGTGCATCGGTTATCTTCTTCACCATGCGGTCAACCAGCGTTATGTTGGCGAGATAGTGCGCGCGCAGCGTGCGCCAGCCCAGTTCGGTCGTAAGGTCCTGTCCGGATGCCGGGTTGTGCGCCATATAAGGGTCACTCGCGGGGTCGCCGCCCTCATACATGTACTGCGTATAGTAGTTGCCGCGCACCCTGTTGTAGAGCGATACACCCTCCGGCCTCCTAAGGAATGTGGGACCGACCGGTATCTGCGCCGGATCATACATGTCGTTTAGAGGCCCGTGATAAGGAGGGTGCGGCTCGAATGTGCTCACGTACAGTACGAAAGGCTTGTCGCTGTTGCGCTCAATGAAATCCGCCGCTCGGTCTCCAAGGAAAGATGCCATCTGGTGTTCCTCGGGCAGTCGTGAGCGCAACGCGGGCGAGAAGATAAACTTGCCCGGCGCTCGTTCCAGATCCGGCTCGAAGCCGTTGTCCACAAGGTGATGCCAGTACGTACTGTACACATTGCGATACTCGCGCTGCGTGTATTCCGGTATGTGTCCGTCCTCGGTGCTTACCCACTCGTCGAATCCGTGCTGTCGTATCACATCGTCGCCAAGGTGCCATTTGCCGTAATAGCCGCAGTAGTAATCATCCGGCAGCATCTCCGCTATCACTGGCGTGTCGCGCGGCAGCACGAGCTGGTTCACGATCGGACCGGCCGCGTGCGGATACAGTCCAGTCATGATGG
>JAGGDZ010000162.1 GCA_024648655.1 Chloroflexota bacterium
TCGGAGCCAACGGAACCTCTCCATGCACCAGCGTCGTCTCCTGATTACCCAAATAGATGGCAAGCGCGGTCAGGATCGAGCGAAGATGGAGATGGGATGTGTTCTGCATGTCTTCTCGCAGCGGAAACTCGGGAAAGCGTTCAAGCCTGCCCGCTTCCTTTGTGAGTATGGACGTCCTGCTTATCATCGCGGTTCTCTCCAAGTCTGAGTGAGTTGAGCAGTTGCGACTGCCGCCATTATACCACTTGTGATACGCGTCAATTACAAACTAGCGGACAGAGGGGGCAGGACAACTCAGAGCGGCAAGAATAATCGATGCGACCTGTAAAAGTCATTGTCGCGTATCAAGTAGGCCGAAGGTAGGTGACTATAAGTGTGCTGGCGATCTTATCAGGCAGAGCACTGATTAACGAGGACGACTGCCGACTGTTGGATGGTATGGGACGACCTATTTGGAGATACGAGCTTGAAATAATGGGACAGTCGATACCATCAAGTTCCGTCTTCCGTTCAGCGGACGCCGACGCTCACTCAGTCTCAAAGCCGCCCCAGCTCAGCAGGAGAAATCCTCTGTGGATGATCCCATCGAGATTGTGGCAGCAATGTCCGCACAAACAATCTATCGACGCCTAGGTAACCGTTCCAAAGTTGGTGTGATAAGAAAGAAGCGGGGAATCCTGATAGAGTTCTGAATGAATACAATAGAACTTGGGGGGCGCCGATGCCAAGAGTACGGTTTACACTGCCACAGGTCAAGGAGTATCCGACACTCGCCCGTCGAGCTGCCCATATTGTGCAGGAGTTGCATTCCACAAGCACGGGCATCTGTGGGACATCTACTGACCGCTCCGGGATGCAAGTTGTCTAGGATGAGCAGTTGGCGGAATGTACAGGAAGCGGTAGTGGGAACGGACGAGACGATAGTGAAGATGAAGGGAGAGAAGGCGGTCGTGGGGTTTGTGATGGACGGTGTGAGTGGCAGGCCGGTTGGAATAGACCTGCCGGTGGAGCGTGACGGCGTGGGCTTTACGGACTGGTTGAGCGAGTATGTGGAAGGTAAGGTACAAGACGATAAGGGGATACAAGAGTGTGGATGGGATGCTGAACGGTTGATGGCTGACGCAGTGGGTGTGGGGTGGCGATGACGAACTGTCGCCGGGTGAGTTGATGGCGGCGGTAGTCGCTCGGCGTCTGAAATGGTAGGCTGTCGTGCCTTGTTCACTCCTCCCGAAACTCCACACCGCCTTTGGGACGGTTACCTTTTCAGAGTCGTTCAAGCCTTACCACAAGGCGTGATTGCGCGTCTAATACCTATATTCTATAAAGCGCTTCCGTATTTCGCGCGAAGATATCCCTCTTATCTTCCTCCGAAAAGTCAGCAACTATCTCTGTGTATGCGTCGATGAGGGTATCATAGTCGCTGAACAGGCTGTCAACGGGCCAGTTAGTTGCGAAGATGCTCCGTTTCACACCGAACGCCTCAATGCACTCCAATACCCATGGACGGATGCTGTCCACGGTCCAGCTGTGATCACCCATGCCAAGTCCCGAAATCTTGATGATGATGTTTTCCGCAGTCGCGGCCGTCGCCATACCGCGCTTCCAAAGTTCAAAGTATTCCGGCGTGCGCTCAGCAGGATTGCCCGCGTGATCAATCACGATGACTATGTTCGGGAACTTGTTCGCTAGGGTGACCAACTTTTCCATATCCTGGCACTGAGCCGCGATGCTTGCATGCAAGTCATACTTTTCGAGCAGTGCATAGCCCCTTTGAAAGTCGTCCGCTATCAGAAAATCGCCGTATGAGAAATCTCTGATACCGCGCATTCGCGGAAATTCGCAGTGTCGCTCTAATACTGATTCGACACTTGGGTCGCGCAAGTCAGCATACGCGACAATGGCATGCGGGAAGCCTGTACGTTCGGCAGCATCCTCTAACCACTCTGTCTCCTTTACCGGATCCTTCGAGCCGATAGCTGCCTGCACATGTACCGCCTTGGAAACATTCGATGCACGCGTGATCTCTATGAAGTCCTCTGCGAGAAAGTTGCGTTCGCCCAGTTTTCTCATCTGCTTGCCGATGAGTGGCGGATCGACATCCGGCTGCCAGTGGCCGTAGAACAGTTCCGGGTGCTGCATGTCATAGAAGTGAACATGCGAATCGACAAACTCCAGTTTTTGCATTAGTCCTTTCCTCCTATGCCAATGTTAATCCAAACGACAAATATAAGTGTCGGCGATAATGCTAATCCTGCTCTTCACACAGTGCCTCGACAAATTCCCATTCTTCTACAGATAGGTCGGCACTCTCCAGCAAGTCAGGCCTCCGCAGCGCAGTACGGCGCAGCGACTCCCGCCTGCGCCAGCGCTCAATCTCAGCATGGTTGCCCGACAGCAGCACTTCCGGTACTTCGCTGCCCTCATGCAAGGCGGGCCGCGTGTACTGCGGAAACTGAAGTAGTCCTGTGGAGAATGTGTCGTCCTGAGTTGACTCGATTGACCCTACTGCCCCGGGAATCAGGCGCGTAACCGCATCTATCACGATCATGGCAGCCAGTTCGCCGCCACTCAGCACGTAATCGCCGACGCTAATCTCGCACGTCGCCAGATTCTCGGCTACTCGACCGTCCACCCCCTCGTACCGCCCACAGATGAGAATAATGTCCTCGTTGGTAGCCATTTGTTCCACGATGCGCTGCGTCAATGGCGTCCCCTGCGGTGTTAGCAAGGTAATGGGAGTATCATCAGCCAGGTCTGCGCCGGACTTCACACTTCTCACGGCATCGAATATAGGTTCAGGCTTCATCACCATGCCATATCCACCGCCGTATGGATAGTCGTCAACGCTGCGATGCCTGTCGGTCGCGTATTCGCGAATATCGTGCAGGTGAATTTCAACCAGTCCACGCTCGACGGCGCGCGCGATGATGCTCTCCGACAGAGGCCCGTCGAACATCGCGGGAAAGATGGTCAGCACATGGAAGCGCATAGCATCAAGGCGTAGCGTGAGTGCGCCAGCCCTTGACCATCTCCAACCCGTGAACAAGCGCAGGCATCGCAACGCCTAGAGTTTCCCGCACTGCTTTCTCGCTGCCCGGAAGGTTGACTATGAGGCAGCCAGAGCGCACTCCTGCCGTGGCGCGGCTGAGCATCGCAAAGGGCGTGAACTGTAGGGTCTGCATCCGCATCGCCTCACCGATTCCGGGCGCTTCAATATCGAGAACGACCCGCGTAGCCTCCGGCGTTACATCGCGCGGACCGAGTCCGGTGCCCCCGGTCGTCAGTATTAGGTCAACATTGCCGCCATCGCACCATTCCCGCAGCTTCTCCGAGATCTGAGGCACTTCGTCCGCGACCACATCGCGCAGCGCAAGCGCGTACCCCTCAGCCGCCATTATCTCGCAGATGGCGTTTCCACTCCCGTCCACAGCGCGTTCGCCGCTCGCGCCCGTATCGCTGACTGTGAGCACTCCCAGGTTAAATCTGCTGTTCGAGTCACTTGCCATGTTCGATAGTTCTCTCAATCATTGTATTGGCATTGTATTGGAATCGTATTAGAAATAGTGCAAACATATACACAAAATATCCTTGCGTCTTCAGAGTTTACTTTGCGAAACTCGTCTCACGGTGAAAGAAATCAGAGCTACATGCACCAGAATCATTCTAGCATGGGCGCTCGATTTAACACTACAGACCGGAAGGCATAGGGTGGCTATCGAGAAGGAGACTAACTTGTACCGGTACCTTGGAACGCAGCGACACTTCGTACCACATCTGGGGTGAGTGTACATCATGTGCCTGTCTTGGTGGAAGAAGTGCTCTCCGCACTGCAAGTGAAGCCAGGCGGCAAATACATAGATGGCACTGCCGGTGAAGGAGGTCATTCGCTGGCAATCTTGAACGCTGCGACTCCTGCTCCTCTGGTCCTCTCCATAGACATCGACGACGAGGCTCTGGAGACGGCAGCGGAACGAATCGGAGGATTTGCCGGAAGCTCAACTCTTATGAAGGCGAGTTACTCCGACCTAGAGATAGTGGCGGCGGAGACAGGATTTACGAATGCAGACGGGATACTGCTGGATCTGGGGCTGTCCTCACTGCAATTGGATAAGGGCGAGCGTGGCTTCAGCTTCAGACACGAGGCTACACTGGACATGCGGTTCGATACTTCGCAGACGTTGACCGCTGACACAATAGTGAACGGTTACGCGGAAGCGGATCTGGCAGACGTCATCTACCGTCTGGGGGAAGAAAGAAGGTCAAGACGCATAGCGAGAGCGATAGTCAATAACCGTCCAGTCAGGACAACGACGCAACTTGCAGAAATAGTTTCAGATTCAGTTGGAAGACGGCGAGGCAGGATTCACCCTGCCACAAGGACATTTCAGGCGATAAGAATTGCAGTCAATGATGAACTCGGCAACATACAAAAGGGACTCAAGGGAGCAGTCAATTCACTTGGCGCGGATGGGCGTCTCGCTATCATCAGCTACCATTCCCTCGAAGACCGAATCGTCAAGAATACACTGCGTTTCATGGCTTCGGATTGCGTCTGTCCGCCTACCGTTCCGCTATGCGTATGCGAGCGCGAACCAACCGTTAGGATCGTTAACCGACGAGTCATCAAACCATCAAGCGAAGAAGTGAGCGCTAATCCAAGAAGCAGAAGCGCCCGCCTCAGAATCGCCGAGCGCATCCACTCCAGCAATTTTGAAATCTAAATCTGCCATCGTGATTGAACCGGCATAGGAAGGCGATACACATGCGTGGAGCAGTAGTAGAAAACTCCAAGGTATTTGCGGCAATTGACATTGGCACCACAAAGGTGTTCACCGTCATTGGGAAGAAAGCGAGCAATGGCCGTGTAGAGATACTCGGGCACGGGATAGCTCCCTGCAGAGGGGTGCATAAGGGCGTGATCGAAAATGTAGTCGCCACCCAGGACGCTGTGCGTAACTCAGTCGGCATGGCAGAGCGGACCAGTGGGGCGCATGTGGACACGGCCTTCGTCGGCATCAGTGGCAGGAGCATATCCTACGAAAAAAGATACGACACTATCGACTGGGTTGGCGAGCACGGCGTCATTACTCACAACGAAGTCGAGAAAGTTTCCGTCTCTGTTGCGGGAAATGGCAGCGGCGGCGGCCATTTCGGACGGCAGGTAATCCACGCCGTCCCTCGAAGCTACTCCATTGATGGCAAAATGGGCGTCTCGGACCCCGTGGGTATGCACACCAGCGAAGTGGATGTGGAAACCCACCTTGTCGAGGGGTCTGAAGTCGATATTACAAGACTGAAAAGGTCCGTCGAAGGAGCCGGTATCAAAATTGAATCTCTTGTATTGGGCGCTCTCGCCAGCGTCGAATCGACTCTGCTGCAAGAGGAGAAGATTCACGGCGCGGCAATGATCGACATCGGCGGCGGAACGACGGACGTGATGATCTTCAGGGATGGCACTATGCAGTACTCCTCCGTCATCCCGGTCGGAGGTTACCAGTTCACAAACGACATTTGCGTCGTCTATAACACTACCCATGACTCGGCTGAGGAAGTGAAGCTTAACCACGCGAATGTCCTTCCCAACTCGGCGAGCATCCACGAGGAAGTTTCAATGCCTATATCTGGCGGGCGCACATCGCTCGACGTTTCCCTTCACGACGTCTGTCAACTGATGCGTGAGCGAGCGCAGGAACTGACACGCATGATTGCGCTGAAATTACGCGAGGGCGGCGTACACGATCTGCATGAATACCCGATTATACTCTCGGGCGGAGCGGCTAAGCTCGGAGGCTTCCAGGAACTCTTCCAGACGCTCACATCGGCAAAAGTGCGAATGGGTTCGCCTTTAGGCTATTTTGGTGTGCCAAGGGAACTTCAGAAATCCATGTACAGCACCGGATTAGGCATCCTGATTTGGGCAGCTTATCAGGACGATGACGAGCCTAAGCCTCACGCCATCGGAGATTACAACGGGCATCGTTCTTCACGCCCGGCACAAGAGGCGCAAGCGCGAAAGGGTGGGATTCTCAGTATGTTCAAGAGATAGATTCTTACGCCGTGGAATACATACCAGAATTGAAAACAAACATATTCTTACGACTAGAACCTTAGGGGAGGACAGAGAATAATGGCGACAGCAATAAGTGGAGAACTCGAATACGTGAGAGAAATGGACGGGATGGCGCACATCAAGGTCATCGGTGTTGGCGGTGGTGGCTCCAACGCCGTCTCGCGGATGTTCCGCGAGCGCGTGCCTTCGGTGGAGTATATGATTGTCAACACGGACGCTCAGGCGCTCGTTTCCTGCGATGTGCCGCTCAAGATGCGCATCGGTGACGGGTTGACAATGGGCAAGGGCGTTGGCGGCAACCCCGAACTTGGCATGAGGTCGGCTGAAGAAAGCCGTGAAGAGCTGTATGACGTGATTCGCGACGCCGACATGGTGTTCGTAGCAGCCGGAATGGGCGGCGGCACCGGCACGGGCGCGGCTCCGGTCATCGCGGAAATCGCGCGAGAAACCGGCGCGCTGACCGTCGGGGTCGTAACAAGACCCTTCGCATTTGAGGGCAAGCGCCGGGCCGATTCGGCCGAAGAAGGCATACAGCGCCTCAAGGAGCATGTTGACACCCTGCTCGTCATTCCCAACGAGCGACTCCATATCATTTGCGAAGAGGAAATTACCGCCCAGAACGCATTTCTGATGGCAGACGACGTACTGCGAATGGGCGTGCAGTCTATCGCCGAGTTGATAACCGTGCCCGGCGAAATCAACCTCGACTTCGCAGACGTTCAGTCGATCATGCAGAACTCCGGTCCCGCCTGGATGTCCATCGGCTGGGGCGTAGGTGAGCACCGCGCGAGAAGCGCAGCCCAGACCGCTATCACCAACCCGCTACTGGACGTGTCGATCGAGGGCGCGCAAGGGGTACTGTTCAACATCACGGGCGGCAGCGACCTCCGACTCTCCGAGCTGCATGAGGCTGCCGAGGTCATCCAGCGCGTGGTCGATCCCGACTGCAACATCATCTTCGGTATGGCGACCGACCTCAAGATGGAAAACGAAATCAAGATCACCATCATCGCCACCGGATTTGAGCATCCGAGCGACGATAAGAAGAACGAGGATGGCTACGCCAACATGCTGCTCGAAGCCATGTCGAGCGACAACGGCAAACTAGACCTTCCGCCCTTCCTGCGGAGATACTCCAAGACCCAAAAGGAACAGGTGAGCAAGAACGGCACGCATTAGGCCTGCGGCAACACTCATCGGCAGATGAGCAGCCTCCCCG
>JAGGDZ010000457.1 GCA_024648655.1 Chloroflexota bacterium
TGAAGCGCAGCCCGCCGTTGCCCATTCGGTCGAGGTTGGGTGTGCGAATCTCAGAGCCGTAACAGCCGATGTCGGAGAAGCCGAGGTCGTCCACGAGGCAGACTATGATGTTGGGGCGCGAGTCGGTTTGCGTGGTCATGACATAACTCCCATAGCGAATTCGAGCGTCAATTTCGCGTAGAAGGTATGCCAGAGCGCGCGCTATTGTCAATGGAGCATTGTAATGAGCCGATTTCACAAATACAGAATTGCCGAATTTGTAAGCTACGGCTCTGGATACTTGCTCCCTGCCTCCGCAGGGACATGCTCTGCAGGAATGAAGATTGAAAATTGCGGCAGGATTCTTGCGATTGTCTTACTTTCAGGAATTTGTGAAGTCGTCTTTGTAATAGATACGCCGTAATAGATACGCCGAAACCATTCGGGGATAGGCTTTCGCGCCCATCCCCGAAATTCTACTTCTGATGTACACTCACTATCCGCTACAAGTTGAACTGCGCCTCCATATAGCCACTCACCTTAGTGTAAATCTGGAGGCGTCCGCGCTGGGTGTCTGTTACGAGCAGGCGGGACTTTGCCCTATCGAACGTAATGCCTGTGGGCATGGCGAAGCGCCACTCGGGTTCGAGGGTATAGACTCGGCGGCGCGCCTTGATGACGTCGATGTTCGCGTCCACCTGTTCCTGGTGCCACTTGGCGAGCTGCTGGGCGTCGCCTAGTAGGCTTGCGATGAAACCGCCGTCCGACGCGAAGACCTGTACCCGATTGTTGCCCCAGTCGCATGCATACACATCACCGTCGGGGTCAACTGCTACGGCGCTGGGGCGGTTGAGCTGCCCCCTGCCTTTGCCGTAGCTGCCGAAAGACGCGACGTAGTTGCCATCGGCATCGAACTTCTGGATGCGGTGGTTCTTGTGGTCGGCGACGTACACATTGTCATCATCGTCGCAGGTGATGCCCCAGGGGGTATCGAATTCGCCCTCACCGTCACCGTAGCTGCCGAACTGCGCGATGTACTCACCGTCCTTGGTGAACTTCTGCACGCGGTGGTTCAGACTGTCCACGACATAGACGACACCGCCGGAATCTAGGGCGATACCTGACGGTTTGCTAAGTTCGCCGTCTCCGCTGCCCTCCGATGCCCAGACTTTGAGCAGTTCGCCATCATCGTTGAACACGGACACCCTATTCATCCACTCGTCGGTGACGTACAAATTGCCTTCATCGTCGCGAGCGATTCCGCTTGGCCAGATCAACTCGCCCTCGGCATCACCGTACTTGCTGAAGCGCCCCAGGAATTCCTCTTCGCCGGCGGTCTGCGTAATGGTAAACCTGTTGACCTGGGCTGATGTGGCGGCCTTGTTCCATGGGACATCCAGAATCTGCTCGTACTGGCGGCTCAGGACATAAACGGTATCGCCCTCGCCGGCGACAACACCGATGGGCTGTGGCATGTAGAGTCCGCCTACCGCATGGCTGAAGTCGTAAGTGCGTCCCTTCGCTACTGTGGTCAGCATGGTATTTCACTCCCTACTACTCGGAAGGTCAGCGCTTCGGTTCGTCAAATCACTTGGACCGACAAATCCAGCGGCTGACCTTCTCAGATCCAATTGTCTAGTTGGCGATGAAGCCGAGCTTCTCGAACTGACCGCCGATGATTTCCTTGGAGTCCATCTTCATCCAGTCCTCGACGAGCGTGGAATAGACGCTTCGGAAATCGACATTGGGAACGACATCGCCCTGCTCGAGGTCTTCGGCACGGAGTGACGGGTACTCGCCGTACTGTCCGCCGTTCACATTATCGCCGATGACCATGACCGCGCCTGCCGCGCCGTGGTCGGTGCCGGAGCCGTTGTCGTGCGTGCGGCGTCCGAACTCGGAGAATAGCAACATGACAACATTGTCGGATGCGTCATGCGCGCGCAGGTCGTCGAAGAAGTCGTTGATTGCAGTGGAGAGATCGTCCCAGAGGCCGGCGAGCATGTTGGGCTGGCCTGCGTGGGAGTCGAAGCTGCCGTGGTCGCAGTAGAACACGCGGGAACCAAGCCCCGCCATATGGACCTGCGCGATACCCTTGAGCTTCTTCGCGAGCGTAGTGTCGGCGTACTCGATGTCGGAGGAGTAGCGCTCGGGCGCAATCTTGAGGATATCGGCGCCCTGAAGCGCGTCCAAGCCGGTCTGCCCGAGGAATTCCATCACAGGTCCTCTGCCAATCGCCTGTCCGTACAGCCGCGAGAACCTGTTCAGAATCTTCTGGCGCTGCTCTTCGGCGCTGATGCCGGGCATTAGACCATAGTTGTTCAGGTCTTCCACGCAGGCTACGGGCACACCGGGCACCGCCATTGCGCGGAACATGCTGGGGCCGAAACTGACTCCGGTCACAACATTCTCCTTGTTAGGGTCGATGTTCTGGATGACCTTGCCGAGCCAGCCTTCCGTGCCAACGTCGTCCGGTTCGCACGTGTGCCAGATGTCCATCGAGCGGAAGTGCGAGCGCGGCGAGTTCTCGTAGCCGACGCCATGAACGATGGCGACGTTGCCCTGCTGGTATAGGTCGCGGATAGCGCCCATCTGTGGGTGCAGGCCGATCTCGTCGTCAAGATGCAGCACCTGCTCCTGCGGAATGCCCACCGTAGGGCGATTGTCGTAGTAGATTTCGTTGTTATACGGAATCACCGTATTGAGGTAGTCGTTGCCGCCGGAAAGCTGCACAACTACCACGACAGGGTCTTTCTGCGCTGTGGTCATCTCAATTCCCCCTAAGTTTCTAATATGCCTAGTTTTCTAACATGTATGTGTCTGGCAAACGGGGTTTCACCCGCAATCCCTGCCTGCACAGGGAATGGCTCTTCCCCCATCTAGGGGGGAAGAGCCTCTTATACTTATGCGTACTGGTAGTCCCTGAGTGATACGATGAGCTGAAGCATCTCACTGACGCGCATTGTGGAGAATTCCACATCCTTGTCCGATGCCCACTTGAGGGCGCCGTCGATGTCCGCATGGTCTATCAGTTCCTGACGTGTAGCGGGAGCGAGGTCAAGAGGGCCCATCAGGTCGAGGCAGGTGTCCACGAACTCGTCTGTCGAGATGTCCCCCGCGTCCTGAAGCCTGCCGACTATGGACTGCACGCCCGGCAGTGAGGTATCGCCCACGAGGTCGGCGACGAAGTTGATGCGGCGCATGAGCGAGCCGCTGTTAATCCATTCGCGGCCGGTGTGCCAGCCCTCTACGCTTGGCGGGTTTAGGACTTCCTGTCCCATATAGCCCATCTGCCTGCCGAGATTGCCGATGCCCGGCGCGGGGAACTCGTGCCCGCCGACGAAGCGGAGGGTGTTCACCACGACCTCGACCGGGCTCTTGATGCGAGTGAAGCGGGCTTCCTTGAAGAAGTCAGAATTGAACAGCACGCGCAGCACGGCCGTCATATCGTACTGAGAATCCACGAATGCGTCCGTAAGCGTCTTTATAGCATCCGGGTCTCCCGGCGGAACGTTCTGCCACGCCGGAACCTGCGCCTCGTCTGCTACAAAGAAGTTGTACAGATGGCGCGCAATGAAGCGGGATGTCGCGGGCTGCTGACAGATAATGTCGATGATGTCTTCGCCGTTGAAATTGCCCGTATAGCCTAGGAAGGACTTCTCCCCCTCGTCATGATCGTCTTCGCGGTACTCGAAATACCAGTCGAAGCGACCCATGGGGAAGCGAGGTAGCTTTGGCGTAATCGTCCAACCGGTGAAGGCGCGGGAGCACTCGAAGACGTCGTCTTCAGTGTAGTTGCCCTGTCCCATGCTGAAAAGTTCGAGAAGCTCACGTCCCCAGTTCTCGTTGGGCGCGTCCGCGTGATTCTCGTTGTTGTCCAGCCAGTAGATCATCGCGGGATCTTGGGCAATTGCTATAAGGATGTCCTTGTAGTTGCCCATGCCCTTCTCGCGGAGCATGTCAATCATGTCTAGGATTTCGTCCCAATGGTCAACCTTCGAGACGCCTGTGGCGAATATCCCATGCCAGAAGACCGCCATCTTCTCCTGTAAGGGAGCGTTCGTGTTAATCATATGGTAAAGCCAGGTGGCATGCCCCGTACCCTGAATCGTGCCGGGCTTCCAGGACCATGGATGGTAGCGAAGCAGTTCAAACCTGTCCACAGGCTCCTGCACCTCAGGATGGAGTAGTTCTTCAACTGTCGCCTCGTAGCCTTGAGCGACATAACGCTCCAGCTGATCGCGAGTCGCCCCGAACCCGGCGCGTCGCATCAGATGCGCCATCAACGCAACATCGTCTTTATGTGCCATTGTCCTTCCTCCTGACTGCAATACGCCCATTCGCGGACGACCGTCTTTGTTTCGTGTTCCAAGGTTGAGACGATTCGAAATTCGGCTATCTCCGTATCCCACTTATTCAGAGTCAGTATATGAAGAGGAACACCTTGTGTCAAACCCCATTTTGTTCATCGACGTGGCTCTCTGCGGTTGCCATAAGAGGTTGCCTACCGTAAGATGTCCGCATACTTCAGGAGAACATGATGATTGGCAGCGCGGCAGTCATTATGACAATCGAATTCCTTGCGCTGATGGTCATCATGGCAGGGATGATTTTCTCGCTTGACAGAAAGCAGAGCGAGCTCCCCGACAGGATGGACGGGCGGATTGACGACTTGCGGGAAGAAATGCGTGACTGTGCGCGGAGTTTACGGGAAGGGATGCAGGGGATGCAGCGGGATATACGTGTGCTTAGTTCAAAGGTAGAAAAGGTAGATAGGATGCAGGGAACTCTGGATATTCTGGTATTTGGAGAACGCGGCATTCCGCCGCCTGTGGCGAGTGAGCGAGCCGAGACGGAAAGACAAGTTGAGGAAACCGTCGAGGACTAGGTGAGGGAATTACGAGAAATGACCGAATCAAAGGGGCTCTTGGGGGGCAAAGTCGCGGTGATAACGGGCGCGGGCAGGGGAATTGGCCGTGCCATAGCCATAGGCTACGCGGCAGAGGGCGCGTCGATATGCTGTGCTGCGCGCACAACCGCGGAAATCGATGCAGTCGCCGAAGAAATCAGGAGCGCGGGCGGGAACGCCATCGCCGTGCAGACAGACGTAACGAACTATGCTGATGTCGAGCGGATGAACAAGGCAGCGGCCAACGCCTTCGGCGGCATCGATATCGTATTCATCAACGCCGGAGGCAACATAGAGCCGGGCCGCGTCGTGGACAGCGATCCCGACGGATGGACGGCGACCCTCGATCTGAACCTGAAGGGTGCGTACTTCACCGCCAAGAGCGCCATCCCCTACCTTAAACGGCGCGGTGGCGGAAAGATGATCACCCTCGGCTCCGGCATCGGCCATAACGGGCGCGTCAGCACGTCAGCGTATGCCTGCGCCAAAGCCGGCACGTGGATGCTCACGCGGGTGCTCTCCCAGGAGCTTTGGGAGTACAATATCAGCGTGAACGAGCTGGTGCCCGGTCCGGTTCTCACCCCCGGTGCGATCGCCTCATGGGAGCGCGAAGGGCAAGGTGTGAACACTATCACCAGTGAGTGGGTGAAGCAGCCGGAGGACGTCATACCTCTTGCAGTATTCCTCGCCACTCAACCTGACAGAGGTCCCACATCGCAGAGCTTCAGCCTGATGCGGCGAGATAGCTAGACGTCCGCGAAATGTGCGATATTCGTTGACTTGCAAGGTTGAGGGCACTCATAATTGTGCTAACAGACAAGAGGCGTATGCCTCCACTTCAGAATATCAAGGAGTTTCGTTTATGAATTTCTTTCGCAATAGGAAGAAAAGCCTGTCTCGGCTGTTACCCGTAGCGTCTATTGTGGCAATTGTAGCACTAGCATGCTCCAGCCCTGCGCCAGTGCAGCAGCCGCTTCAGGCACAACCAGCCCCGGAAGCGATGGCGCCAGCGCCACAACCGGCACAGGCGCCTGCACAGCCAGCCATGCCAGCCGCTCCCGCTCCCGCAGCGCCCGCGGCGCCGGCAATGGTCCAGGCTCTGCCGACCCCTCAGGCGCCTCAGCTTGCGCCGGTTCCACAGACACAGACACGCCAGCCGGTCATGATGATGTCATCCGACGAAGCGCAGCCCGGCGGAACGCTCCGAATTGTGGCATCGGGAAGCATCCAGTCATTTGACCCGTTGTGGACAACTGCTTCCGGCACGGGCAACGTGTCGAATACCATTCTTGAGGGATTGTTCGAGTACACGAGCGATTACGGTATTGGCCCATTGATTGTCGAAAGCTGGGAAAGCAGCGACGACAACCTGTCGTGGACATTCAAGATACGCGACGGCATCAAGTTCCACGACGGAACGCCGTTGACGACTGAACAGGTTCGGGGAACGTTGAACCGCCAAAAGGACAGAGCGCCCATATTGCGGCTGGTCCGCAATGAGTTCGGAGCAGGCGACGGAGAGTTCGAAGAGTTCTTCTCGATAGTTGACGATAAGCATTTCAGCCTTAATCTCAAAGAGGGAACGGGGCTTGTCATCGACGCGATTGGCCCACAGGGTTTCGGTCCCCGTCTTATTACTGCCGACTGGTACGACAATTACACGGCGAACGAATCGGCTGAAGGACCTCCAAACGGCACAGGCCCATTCAAGTTCGAGGAGTGGCTGCCGGGCGACCGCTGGAGCGCGGTCAGATACGAGGAATACAGCCCGCATCCCAGCCCAGCCAACGGCACATCAGGGGGTCATACAGCTTGGGTGGATAGGATGGTTTACATCGAAGTTCCTGACCAGACGACCCGTGTAGCGGCGCTTCAGACACGCGAAGTCCACATAGTTCAGGAGTTCCCCGCAGAACTGCTGTCGCGCCTTGAGGCAGATCCCGAAGTGGCCCTTTATGACAATCCTCCGTTCAGGCTGCTGGGGCACTTCAACCATGTGCGCCCGCCATTCGACAACAAGCTCGCGCGGCAGGCGATGGTCAAGGCATACGACAACCAGAAGGCATTGACGCTGGCGACCGGCGATCCTGCATTCACGCGCCTATGCCCTTCCCTGCTCCAGTGCGGCACGAAGTGGGAGACCACTTCAGGCTCCGAAGGCTTCTACTACGCACAAAACCTTGAGGAAGCGAAGCAGCTTCTGGAAGAGGCGGGGGTTACGGGAGCTCATGTGCGCCTGATGGACCCTGCCGACAGGCAGCCAGCCCATGCAGCCGCGCAGGTCAGCCGCGAAGTGTTGACCGCGCTCGGCTTCGACGTGGACTTTCAGGTCATGGACTGGGCTACGATGGTCGCGCAGCGCGCCCGCCCGGACGACTGGGAGTTCTTCCACACCTGGAGCGGCGTGACTGTGCGGTCGGGCCCCGTTGGGCACCTGCTTTTCTCCGAGCTTCAGTATGACGCCTGGTTCAATAATTATCAGGACACGACCGAAATGCAGCGGGAAATTTATTCCAGGCTGGCGCGCGCCACTACGGAAGAGGAACAGATCTCACTGAATAACGAGTTCCACATGCACTTTTACGAGGACGCGATATTCCTTCAGATTGGCGAATTCTTCAGCCGCTGGGCAGCCAGCACGAACGTTCAGGGCATCGTGAATGGTGGTTCGGCGCAGCAGAAGCCATTCGATAAGTGGCTGGTCAACTAGGGCGTGTTGACGTTCGGAATTTCAAAGCGGTTTAGGGTGGTTCAAGGCTGAAAGTTTTTGCATCCAGTGTATATATGCACCGCCCAACCCCTCTGGATGCCCGCCCGTGTGGGCATGACGGTCAGGAAACCGGAAGTGCCAACGGAACCTAGGTACGCTATCGTTAATCCGACATTTGGCATCTAGCGAAGAACACGTCGGGGGCAGATTAAAACCTGCCCCCGACGTGTATAGTAACCTGACTCGGACACTTCAATTCCCATGACCGAGTTCTGCGATGAAGGAGTGTGACTAGGCGAATGTGGCGTTACACACTGGTTCGCATAGTGTCCGCCATACCCGTTATCGCGGTTGTCGGCGTAATCACATTCTCCATAATCCATATCGCGCCCGGCGATCCCGCCGCCATTATCGGGGGAGACGAAGCCACAGTCGAAGACCTGGAGCGCATCCGCCAGCAGCTGGGCACGGACCAACCCATCCACATACAGTTTGCGAGATGGATTTCGCGCCTCGCGCAGGGGGACCTAGGGACTTCGATATTTTCCAAGAAGTCCATAACGTCGCTGATGGCTCCGCGCTTGCAGCCGACGCTTTCGCTGGGCATCCAAGTCGTAATCCTTTCGACGCTGCTTGGGGTAACAATAGGCGTTGCGTCTGCCTGGAAAGCGGGCACGGCCGTGGACCGGGGCTTTATGTTCTTCGCAGTGCTGGGATTTTCCGCGCCCGGCTTCTGGCTGGCGTTCATCCTGATATGGGTGTTCGCGGTAAATCTAGGATGGTTCCCTGCGCTCGGTTATCGGCCCATAGGCGACGGACTATTTTCGCACCTGCACAGCATGTTCCTACCAGTGGCAGTCAACAGCATTCTGTCCTCGGCGTTCATTTCGAGGATCACTCGCTCGGCGATGCTGGATGTGCTGCGCGAGGACTATGTGCGTACGGCGCGCGCCAAGGGGTTGCGGGAGTTGGCGGTGTACATGCGGCATGCTTTTCGTCCCGCATCCATTCCGGTGGTAACGGTCATCGGCGCATCGCTGGCAAGCCTAGCTACCGGATTCGTGGTAACGGAGTCTATATTCGCCATACCGGGACTCGGCAGAATGCTGATTGAAGCGATCATAAGACGTGACTTCCCTATTATTCAGGCGATGATGATGGTGGTTGCCACCGCCTATGTGATGGTAAATCTCGTAATCGACATCTTCTACGCATACC
>JAGGDZ010000435.1 GCA_024648655.1 Chloroflexota bacterium
ACTGGTTCATTATGAGAACCGCATCGACTTCGCTGAGGCCAGTTGCGTAAGTACCCTTCCGCACCGAACCGCCAAACATGGTCTGCACCACGTTGCCTTCCTGTCTGAGGAACCCGCACATGCTTTCCAGGCGCTGAGTGACGGCCTGAGTGTTCCTGCGGGTGTGTTGTGCGAGCAATGCCTCGCAGTACTCATTGAACCTATCGTCTGGCACGGGTCACGCCTCCGCTTCGACCAGATCATCCAAGATGACGACGGACAAGCCCGCGACGCGGCGAAAGTCTGTGTCGTTGCTGATGAAGAGCGTGCACCTAGTTTGCAGGGCTGTCGCGGCGTGAAGCGCGTCGGGGGTCTTCAACCCCGTGTTGGCGCGGATGCGTGCCGCGTCCTCCCACAGTTCGCGCGTGGCTGGGATTAGACCAACCTCATGTGCATCGAACATCGACCGGAGCAGCGTCTCGACAACCTCGTCGCCCTCTCGTAACGGCTTGACAAGCGTTTCCAACACCGTGATGTCGCTGCTCACAACATCGAACTCACCGGTCCGGGCCTGCCGCCACATGGGTTCGAGCAACGTGCGGTACGGCTCGACACGCTCCACGCTGTAAATGAAGCCATTGGCGTCGAGGTAAACAGGACCTTGCGTATGTAGGGTCAGCGGTCCCACGATGCTCTCTCTTCCTCGATGTAGTCGTCGACTTCCTTCGCGGTCTTGAAGAGGCGATGGCCCGGCGCCTCAGCCAGGATGTCGACTACGGACCGCCGTTCCCTAGACGAGGAGCTCGTCACTACCACGTCGACCGACTGCCCAGCCTCCAGCTCTGGGCTGGCAACCTCCACCCTGCCTCCAGGCAATACCGTCGTCCGTATGTGCAGCGCCTTTTGCATTGTCCGTGCCTCCTTCATTAGGAATCTGCTATGTCCGCTTCAAGCTCTTGGAGAATCTCGCCTAGGCAATCAAGTATTCTCGTTGTTTCAGCGACATAGCCATCAAACTTCCTCACCATCATATCCTCTCCCTGAGCCGGGTAATGGAACTCGTCAAGAAATCTCGTGGGAGTCATGCCAATCGCGAGATGGCCTTCCCAAAGTTGGTCTTCCGTAATGCCGCTCGCCCAAGACCTGTTTGGATGCACATAGTCATTCCTCTGCGTGCTGATATGTTTGGTGATTTGTTGATACACGCTTGTCTTGTGACGTTTGACAACCTTCGAGCGTGTTCCATGTTCAGGTATGCACACATCCGCAGTCTTTCTGATCACTTCGTCCGTGCGTCCAGTCAGCGCGGTTGCGTGAATGAACCACGAGCGGAAATGGTAGTCGGCTCGTGTCCCGGCTTCGTAGCTCGACAGCCCTGTGTTTGCTTCGGGAGTCAGGCTGATTGCGGCTACCTGTACATTCCGAGCTTGCATAACCAATTCCGAACATGCCTCCAACAGGAGGTGCCACTTCTTGGAGAGAAGTCGTTTGGGCCTGTCTCTAGCACTGTATAGCTGAGGCATGTCTAACCCCAACGATTGCAACCCCTGCTCGGATTCAAGTCTACTAACAAAGTCGCCGTCCAGCTTTCGTAGTGCTTCCTTGGCGTCCTCCCACCTATGACCGACAAAATCATCTATCGAAGCCATCTGGCCCCCTTCATCATCCAAGCCCGATGCGGTGCTTGATGTCGCAGCTGATAATGAAAAATCCCATTCCTCGCCTTTCCCAAATCTCGCTATTCACTTTGAGTTTCGTTCTTGACGTGTAATCAAGCAGTACGCCTAACACGAAGTCCGGTACCAATGGTACATTAACCTTTGAGTATCTCAAGTCGATCTGCTTGTAGCACGCCAGATACTTCGAGGCACTGGATCGGTAATCTGTTCGTAGACAATACTTGGCTTCATGACTGAATCTCCGATATCTCTCATACGTGCGGACCAAGTTTCTTCCGCCGCAGGTGTCTTGGCCAACGCATTCGCAGAGGCACCCCGCTTCAACTTCATGCTTCAGGGTGACGCCCGGCGACAAGCGAAACTAACTTGGTACTGGGGGGCAGTCATTCGTGCCTGTATTCAGTCAGGATGGACAGTTCAAGTAGTAGGCGGGGACGCCCGCAGTACTGTACGGGCTGTTGCGATTTGGGAACCTCCCCAACAGGTCAGCCATAGCATTCATACGCTGGTCCGATCGGGCCTCATAGCCACTCCTCTCCGCCTGGGGCTATCAGCTTACCGGCGGAGGCGTGCCCTGGGTCGCTTACTTGCGGAACTTGAGCCGCCGCACCCATGTTGGTATCTCGATACCATCGGCGTCGAGCCTTCGGACCAGAGAA
>JAGGDZ010000043.1 GCA_024648655.1 Chloroflexota bacterium
GCCTGTCGCGACAGATGTACAAAGTTACGCGCGCTCCCCAGTTATGCAGATGACGTGCTACTACAAGCCCGTCGCCGCCGTTGTTGCCGGGGCCGACCAAGACGACAATCGGCACACCGTAAACCGGCGCGTGTGCTCGTCTGATGAAAAGCGCGGATTCAAGCCCCGCCCGCTCCATCAGCGCGTCCTTCGAGACGCCCATCTCCTCGGAACGGTCTTCGATGCGCCGCATCTGGTCGGCGGTTACAATCTTCACTTGCGGCGTCCCCGATCTACTCGACGAGCGACTTCAACAGCGCCCGTGTGCGCGCTACAGACGTCTGGACATCATCACCGACCGGGAATACATTGGCGATGAATTCGGTCGCGCCCGCGTCTGCGAAAGCTCGAATCTGCTGCTCGACCTGCGCCTCGTTCCCGACTACAGCGACTTCTGAGGGACCCTCCGCCTCTTCCACATCGAGTATGCGCCGGTAGTTGACGAGAGTGCCGTACCGCTCGAATAACTCCGCAGCCTGCGCCCTTCCCGCCGACTCGTCGTCCGTGACGGCGACCGGCAACCCCACACTCACGCGCGGGCTTTGCCTGCCAGCCTCAGACGCGGCAGCATTGATGCGCGGCACGATATGTGAACCGATTGCCCTGACGCCGGCCATCCATGTGACGGTGCCGTCCGCGACTGCGCCACCCAGTCGCAGCATTCGAGGCGCGAGCGCCGAAATCATCACGGACACGGGCAATCCGTCAGGCATATCGAGCGTCGCATGCACGTTGTAGAAGTCGCCGTCAAAGTCAACCTTGCCCTCGTCTATGAGCGGGCGCAGCACAGCCAGATATTCCTCAACATGCTTTGCGGGTCGGTCATAGGACATGCCAAATACGTTCTCGATGCCGGGCTTGTGGGAGGGACCAATGCCCAGGGTCAAGCGTCCATCTGCGGCTATCTGAGTGGTGATCGCCTGCTGGGCGAGCATCGCCGGATGGCGAGGATATGTGGACACGACGCCGGTGCCAAGCGCGATGCTTTCAGTCTGCGCGCCGACAAGGGCGAGGGCGGTTAGGGCATCGGGACCCCGCGCCGAGATGTGAGGCAGCCAGAAGCTGTCGAAGCCGTCTTCCTCTGCCTGAATGCCCTGCGTCACGATTTCGTCAAGCTTGATTTTGTCTGTAGCCGACGCTCCGACGAATATCCCGATTTTCATGTACTCGCTCCCATAGTTTTCAGTGCTTTCAGTGGTTAGCAATAATTCAATAGTCGATGCGGACTAACGGCGAGGGACAAGATTCCCACGCTCGCTCTCGCCGACAACCGAGGCGACGGCGAATTCGCGGGAGTGCGACAGGGACACGGCAATGTCCGTCAGCCCGATGCGCTCGGCGCGCGCGGTTGCCGTGCCGCTCAGCCGAATGGAGGGCGCTTGGCCTCGTCCACGCACAACCTCGATGTCTCGCCAGCGCACACCGCGCACGCCTGTGCCCAGCAGCTTCATCACCGCTTCTTTGGCGGCGAACCGGCTGGCGAGCTGCGGGGCGCGTCCGCGACAGTAAGCCGCCTCCGCCTCCGTGTATATGCGACGCAGGAAGCGATCGCCGTACTGCGCGTACACACGCTTCACGCGCTCGATTTCGATTATGTCAACACCGGTGATGAGCATAGTAGGTGTCAGGTGTTAGAGTTCTGTCCGGTTTATTCTGCCTATGTTGTCTATCGATGTGAGTTTTCTATGACGGAGGGGATTAGCGATTCCCAGCCGATTGCCATGATGTGTACGCCGTGGCACATAGGACGGATTTCGCCGATGATCTCGGCCGTGATTTTCGCGCTTGCCCGGCGGCGCGTATCCACGGATGAGGCGGCGGCGTCCATTCGGCATATGATGTCGTCGGGCACACTTATCCCCGGCACATTCGCGTTGAAGTTACGCGCCATATTGCCGGACTTAAGCATGATGCAGCCTGCGAGTATTGGCACACCGTAGCCTTCCACACGCCGCATGAAGGTCTGGAACTCTTGCGGATTAT
>JAGGDZ010000371.1 GCA_024648655.1 Chloroflexota bacterium
TCGAGGGGCTAAAGGGAGGTGGAGTGGTGGGCTGAAGTGGTCAGTGATAAACTTTTGCGACATATCCATAAGGCGTCAGACTGCTCTTTGAAGCATGTCACCAACTATCAGTGAACAGGGGATATCCTGTCGGACAAGACAGGGCTGCGCACTCCGCTCACGCTCACGCTCGCTGTGAAGACGAAATTTTGTGTCCATCCCTGCGGGACAAAAACGGCGCAGACAGATCGGATGATACACGACCTCGGCATACATTGTCTCTGACAGCCAAAACATACTAAGACAGCATCTCAGTTGAAATGGCAATTCACGCTGACTATAATTGGAGCGGCCTTCTCAAAGGCCGCTCAGGGGCGAGCATACGAACCCTCGACAGGAGGCAATTAAGGGAATGACCTACATCATCGCGGAGCCGTGCGTGGACGTTAAGGATGGGGCATGTGTGGACGTTTGCCCAGTCGACTGTATTTATGGTTTGGACGAAGAAGAAGACAGACAACTCTACATCCATCCCGAAGAGTGCATAGACTGTGCGGCATGCGAGCCAGTCTGCCCAGTGACCGCGATCTTCGCGGAGGATGACACACCACCCGAGTGGGACAACTACATCGACATCAACTACGAGTACTTCGGGATGTCCCGCTAGGACTTTCCACATACTCCGAGAACCTCAGCAGTACCCTGCCCTCCGTTCCAAGACTTGTTGGAGCGGATAAGGCAGGGTATTCTTTGGAAGAGCCAAGTTGAACTGATTGACTCGTCGCCGGAAGATGGGGCGCTGGACAGTCGTTCTTCTATAGGAGGATCTGAGCATGGTGACAATAGAGTCAACACCCGATTTCGCGACGCAGACCTATAAGCGAATGTCTGAGCGGTTGGCAATCGTACAAAAGCGGCTGAACAGGCCGATGAGCATGGCCGAGAAGGTCCTTCTATCACACTTGGACGATCCAGAAAATCAGGAGATTGTGCCGGGCGAAACCTACATTCGTGTACGCCCGGACAGGGTCATACTCCAGGATGTGCTCGGCCAGACGGCGATGCTCCAGTTCATGCAGACGCTTCGTGACAAGGTTGCGGTCCCGACCACAGTACACTGCGACCATCTCATCCAGGCCCGC
>JAGGDZ010000091.1 GCA_024648655.1 Chloroflexota bacterium
TGCACCTCGCTTGAAGTGGACAAGAACTTCATAGGACCTGCCGCTCTCGCAAAAGCATATCGCTTCGTTGCCGACCCGCGCGACGACGCGGACGCGGCACGACTGGGCAGCCTGAACGAGTACGGCGGCATCTGGGACTGCACTCGCTGCATGCAGTGCGTTGAAGTTTGTCCCAAAGGCGTCGCGCCGATGGAACGCATAATGTCCCTCAGAGACAGGGCGATTGAAGCAGGCTACACGAACACATACGGCGCGCGCCACGCGGAAGCGTTCGCCAATTCCGTTGAACACAGCGGCTGGCTTGATGAAACGAGCCTCGTTGTCAACACCTTCGGCAAGACGAACTTCAAGGAAATGATCAAGCTCATTCCCGTTGCAGCGCGTTCCTTCAAGGTCGGGAAGGTTCCGCCACTGATTCACAAGAAGCGCCCCGGCGTCGAGAACGTGCAGCGTCTATTTGAAAAGGCTGAAAGCAGGAAATGAAATACGCATTCTACCCCGGTTGTGTCGCGCAAGGCGCCGCTCCTGAACTCTACAATTCGACCATAGAAGTGTGCCGCATGCTCGGCATCGAGCTTGACGCGGAACCGATGCGGAGCGCGTCCTGCACCGGCGCAGGGGTACTGCAAGAAAAGAACCTGCGTCTTGGCGATACGCTGAACGCGCGCAACTTCGCGCTCGCCGAACGTTCTGGCTTTCCGCTCCTTACGATATGCAGCACATGCCAAGGCGTTATGTCGCAGGCGAACCAGCGCCTCACATCGGACGCCGATTATCTATCCGAGATTAATACAGACCTAGCAGAAGAAGGGTTAGAATACAAAGGCGCCGCCGATCCCAAACACCTGCTCTGGGTGATTGTCGAAGACATAGGCATCGACAAGCTCAAATCTATGGTCGTGCGCCCGCTCGCGGGCTTCAAGGCTGCGCCCTTCTACGGCTGCTATCTCGTGCGTCCCAGTTCTGCGCTGGGATTCTCTGAAAACCCTGAGCGATCAGACGCCCTTGAGCAGGTCATCGAAGCCGTAGGCGCGACAGTCGTTGACTTCCCCGGCAAGACCCTTTGCTGCGGTTTTCCCATCCTTACCATCAACCAGACGAACTCCATGAAGATGGTCTCAAATCACACGCTTGACGCCAAGGACAGGGGAGCGGACGCGATGGTTACGCCGTGCCCGCTCTGCCACCTGAACCTCGACGGCTACCAGCCGGAAGCGGCGAAGCAGGCGCAGCAGCCGATCGACCTGCCAATACTGCACCTGCCGCAGATGATAGGGCTTGCCCTGGGCATCGATCCCGCCGCCATGCGCCTGAACAAGCACATCATTTCCACTAACAGGATGCTGTCCACTATAGGCGTGTCACCTTAGCAGTTAGGAAGCGGGCGGTTCCTGCAGTAGCGATTCTGCCGGGATTCCCATTTCCCTATGGAGCATTGGGTGCATATGAGGACTACGAACCCGTTGGAGTCGGTGTTCAGCGCTGTGAGATTGAGGACGGATGCGGCGCGACGGATGAAGAGACGGAACAGCGCGCTGTATCTAGTGTACGAGTGGCTCTGAGGTTGAGTGAGCGCTTGCGACCACTGCAGGTCGCCACCTGATCACGTTTACACTCATCTTGATGTGACCTCGATTGCTCACCAAAGCACCCAAGCCATCTCCCATTCAAGCCATCTCTTTTGTGCCATAAGTAAAGCGAATTGGTATAAGACGATTCACCGGTCTGAGCTTTACCAGAGCGTCATCGAGTCCCTGAACAGACCTCGAAGCTCCTCCGCTCCCGCCGGACGCGGCGACAGTTTCACCACGCGGTGCTGTGGCAGCGTACCCTCTACCAGCTTGCCTAGGTCATCTTCCGAGTACCCGATGGCACTCAGTCCGTTCGGCACATTCACCCGTTGCATCAGCCCCACTATGGCATCCGCCAGCAGATCGCCCGCGTCCTCCGGGCTTGCACCTCGCACGTCCTGCCCCATCAGCCGCGCTGCGTGCAGGTGGCGTTGCGGATTCGTGGGCGCCGTAAAACGGAACACAGCCGGAGCGT
>JAGGDZ010000086.1 GCA_024648655.1 Chloroflexota bacterium
GCTGTGAGCGCAGACCCTCAGCCGGGAGACAAGCATACGATTGCGCTACTTGCAATCAATGGTCCGCTTGCGAGGCCGGGCGGCGCGGTGTTCGTGAGATACGCGACCCTGGCGTTCGAGTGGCGGGACCCACGATACTAGCCGGAAACTCACACATACAAGGAATGTCGAGGGATGAGACGATGGTCGGCTTTAATCTTGCGGGCAAAGTACAGACGGTACTGGGGCCGATCGAGCCTGAACGTCTGGGAGTAACGCTGACCCACGAGCATTTGCTTATCGACATGTCGCCGCTGTTCGAAGAGCCGCAGCAGGCCGGAGCGAAGGGGTTCTACTACGAGCCGGTCTCGCTTGAGACGGCAGGACGAATTCGGCACTGGGCACAACGGAATCTGGACAATGTTCAGCTCACGGATGTTGACACTGCCATAGACGAGGCGAATATATACAAGCAATACGGCGGCGACACGCTTGTGGACGCTACAAGCATCGGCATCAAGCGCGATGCGGCAGGACTTGCGCGCATATCGCGGGCGACGGGCGTGAATGTGATAATGGGGGCGTCCTACTATGTGGACGCAGCACATCCGGCGGACATGGATGAAATGAGCGAGGACGACCTTGTGGCGCGCATTGTCGCGGATGTAACCGCCGGTGTTGACGGCACGCCGTACAGGTCCGGTGTCATCGGCGAGGTAGGCTGCTCGTGGCCTCTGACGCCGAATGAGCGGAAAGCTCTGAAGGCATCTGCACGGGGACAGCGGATTACAGGCGCGCCTATACTCATTCACCCGGGCAGAGACGAGACGGCGCCGCTGGAGATAATCGAGGTGTTGCGCGAGGCTGGCGCGGACCTTGAGAGAACGATAATCGGGCATTTGGACCGCACCGTGTTCCTGCACGATACCCTGCAACAGATAGCAGAGAGCGGATGCTATCTGGAGTGGGACCTGTTCGGTACGGAAGAGTCGTACTACGGCGCGAACCCGGCAATAGATATGCCGGGAGACGGGAAGCGAATGGATGATATAAGTTGGATTGCGGCGCTAGGCTACGGACGCAAGATACTGATTGCTCACGACATCTGCACGAAGAACCGACTGGAGCGGTACGGAGGACACGGGTACGCATATATTCCGGGGCGCATTGTGCCGCGAATGAGGTCGCGAGGATTCAGTGAGGACGCTATACGGAACATCCTAGTCAACAACCCGGCGTCCGCGTTGACATTCGCCGCGCCGGAGGAGGTGAGCTAGATGAGGGGAAGGATTGCGCTTGTGGGCGGCGACGAGTTTCAGCCAAGTTGCCGCGTAATGGACAACGTACTGGTTGAAATGACCGAGATAGAGCGTCCTAACGCGCTCATAATTCCGACTGCGGCAGCGGCAGAGCGCCCAATGCTGGCGGCGCAGAATGGCATCCGGCAGTTCGATCTCTTGGGCGCCAGAGCATCTTCGCTGATGGCGCTGAACTCGGCGGCGGCCGACGACGAAGAGCTGACTTCAGTGGTGGACGGAGCGGACATAATCTACCTGACCGGTGGCAATCCGACGCATCTGCTGGAGGCGCTGGAAGGGTCACTGCTACTGCGAAGGATGCTCGATGCGGTGGAGCGCGGCGCCATACTGGCTGGCTCCAGTGCAGGTGCCATGGTGATGGGCGAGCGGATGCGCTTTCGGCAATGGGGCGACGCGCTAAGAGTTGTGCCGGGCGTGGCTGTGCTGCCACACCACGAGCGAAGCAGCAAGAGTCAGACATTAAGGGACGTATCAGTGCAGACCGCGGAAGGGCTTACGGTGCTGGGTATCGACGGGGCTACGGGATGCGTAAGCGACGGAGACGGGTGGCGTGTGCTTGGGGCAGGAAGCGTCACATTGTATGGCGCTGGAGACTGGAATGTATATCGAGCGGGCGAGTATTTTGAGACCGCTTAATGTCAAGAGAAGCCAGTGAAGAGAAGAGGGAATTGCTATGCGACTGGAAGGCAAAGTTGCACTTATAACGGGCGCGGGTTCGGGCATTGGCAGGGCTGCGGCGGTGAGGTTCGCAGCTGAGGGAGCGCGTATCGTGGCTTCGGACATAAGCGAGGCTTCAGCAGCTGAGACGGCCGCGATAGTGGGAGAGTCGGGCGGCGAGGCTACCGGATCAGGGGGCGATGTCGTGAGCAGCTCGGATGCGATGGCGATGGTGCAGGCGGCGGTAGAAGCCTACGGCAGGCTGGATGTGCTGCTGAACAGCGCGGGAGTGAGTGGAAGGGTCGATGGGGCAACACACGAAGAGGTGTGGGACAAAGTGATAGACGTGAACCTGAAGGGTACTTACCTCGTCTCATGGCATGCAGTACCTGAGATGGAGAAGGCAGGGGGCGGTTCCATTATCAACATCGGCTCCATTATGTCGCTGGTGGGGTATCCGGTGGGAATGGGCGGCGGGTTCAATCCGTACAATGCATCAAAGGGCGGGGTACTGCAATTCACGCGCAACTTGGCAGTTGACCTCGCGCGCAAGAACATCCGCGTTAACTGCATCTGCCCAGGTTATGTGGAGACGAATATGACGCGCCCGCTGACGGAGAATCCGGAGTCGTATGAGTTCCTGAAGGAGAGGCATCCAATGGGACGTCTGGGGCAGCCGGAGGACATCGCAAACGCCGCACTGTTTCTGGCGTCGGACGAAGCGGCGTTCGTCACGGGAGCGCCGCTGATTGTGGACGGGGGGTACACGGCGCAGTAGAATTTTTCAGTAAGCCAGTCTCTCAGACTATCAGGTGTCGTGTGTCGCATCGCAAAAACGACAGCTGAATGAAGTCGCCAACCGTGGCAGATCGTCGGCGCACACGGTAAAGTGCGCGCTGGCACTGCTTAAAGCCGATGAGTGGCATTCTCAATATGTGTGGGTGTTGCAAAAATGAGTGGCGCATTAGCCTCGTGGAGTCCCCCGCAGGCGGAAATGACGAATATGAATACCAACATATACTGAGAATACCCATGAATCCCGTATATTGAGGATACGGGGATTTCCTGATACCATACTCGCGCAGCCAATCCTGACAGGAACGGTGAGCGCTTACAATGAACCCGCTCAATATCAAAATAGCTGTCCTTTCGGACAGCGCCATGGGTATTTGTCTTGAAAAGCCTTCCTGCAAAGGCGTGGGGAGGCTTTTTGTCGTTAGGAGTCATCTCGCTTAAGACAGTATCTTCTGGAATCTATTCTGAGATGTATATGAAACACGCGAGCATAACCGATGTTCCCGGCATCTTTGTCGGTCACCAGACAAACATCGAAGCGGCGACCGGCTGCACCGTTGTCCTTTGCGAAGACGGCGCGGTAGGCGGCGTTGATGTACGCGGCTCAGCGCCCGGCACACGTGAGACCGACCTGCTGCGCCCTACTGCGCTCGTCAGCGAAGTGCATGGCATCTTGCTTAGCGGCGGCAGCGCATTCGGCTTGGCAGCGGCAACAGGTGTCGTCCGCTATTTGGAGGCTGAAGGCATTGGCTTACAGTTCGGCGGAGCGACGATTCCGATTGTTCCTGCCGCTATACTGTTCGACTTGGGACTTGTCCGAGGCGATATTCGCCCGACCGCCGATGACGGCGAAGCAGCCTGCCGCAACGCCTCTGATTCACCGCCTGCACAAGGCAGTGTTGGCGTGGGCACAGGCGCGACTGTGGGCAAGATGCTTGGCATGCACCGCGCAATGAAGGGTGGCATCGGCACGGCAAGCATTTCGCTCGGTAACGGGCTTATACTCGGAGCGATTGTCGCTGTCAATGCAATCGGCGGCGTGTACAAAGCCTCAACCGGCAGCATCTTGGCCGGTCCGCGCGCCGAGGACGGCAATACAATACTTGACGCCCTGAATGTCGCAATCTCACCTCCCCTTCAGACTAGGCAACCTGCCTCAGCATCCAACACAACCATCGGCGTCGTAGCCACCAATGCCACCCTTGACAAGGCTCAGGCAAACAAGCTTGCCTCCGCCGCACAGGACGGCGTCGCCCTCGCCGTTAGACCGGCTCACCTGATGGGCGACGGCGATACGATGTTCGCTCTCGCCACCGGAATGAGCGACGCCTCCGTCAACATGAACGGGCTGCTTGCGGCAGCTGCGATGTGCGTCAGCGACGCCATCGTTAACGCTGTAATCGAGGCCGAATCGCTCGGTGGCGTACCCGCGTCCAGGGACAATAGTCGAAAATGACTAGCCTTAGCAAGACATCAAGAATCGGCTTCATAGGCGCTGGGAAAGTCGGCGGCTCGCTTGCCGTCGCAATGTCTCAGGCAGGCTATCCCGTTGTCGCCGTTTCAAGCCGCACGCCTGCATCGGCCGCATCGTTTGCGGAACGCATTGACGGCTGTGTGCCTTACACCACTCTCCAGGCTGCGGTTGATGCCGGAGACATGGTATTCATATCTACTTCCGATGACGCAATACCACAGGTCGCGCAGTCCGTGAAGTGGCGCGAAGGTCAAGGTGTAGCGCACTGCTCCGGCGCGGCTTCCATCGATGTGCTGGAGGCGGCAGGGGAGCAAGGCGCGATTCCGGGGGCGTTCCACCCCCTCCAAGCATTTTCATCCGTGGAGAACGGCGTCGGAAGCATTCCCGGCATCACGTTCGGCATTGAAGGCAACGATGACATGCGCACCTATCTAGGCAACCTTGCGCGCGCCATCGGTGGCAACCCCGTATTCCTCGACGCTGAAGACAAGCCACTCTATCACCTCAGCGGCGTGATGATGGGCAACCTGCTGACCTGTCTGGTAGGCATTTCAGCAGAGATCTGGGAACATATAGGCTACACGCGAGATGATGGCGTCAATGCGCTCATCCCTATGATGCAAGCCGTCGCTTACAATGTCGAAACATCCGGAATCCCGGCAGCAGTCGCCGGTCCATATCCTCGCGGCGACCTGGGGACGGCCGCTAAGCACTTGAATGCCCTCACTTCGCAGCATCCTGATCTGCTTCCGCTGTACCGCGAACTCGCGCTCGCCGGTCTGCATCTGGCGGTGGAACAGGGCCTGTCCAAAGATGGAGAGACCGCTTTTAGGCAATTGTTGAACGATAGTCGAAAGATCGAATGAGGTAAGAGTTATGCGAACCACAATTCGCGATATAGCGGCAATGAAGCGGCGCGGCAAGCGCATCGCCATGATAACCGCATACGACTACACCTCCGCGCGCATCGTCGAGAATGCGGGCGTCGATATTATCCTCGTCGGCGACAGCCTTGGCCAGGTCGTGCTCGGCTACGACTCCACCGTACCCGTCACGATGAACGACATGCTGCACCACATCAAGTCCGTCGTTCGCGGCACCGACAAAGTCCACATTGTTGGCGACCTGCCGTTCATGAGCTATCAAGCAAGCAGGTCCGACGCGATACGCAACGCCGGTCGCATTCTGAAGGAAGGCGGCGCGCAATCGGTAAAGCTCGAAGGCGGCAGGCATGTCACCAAAACAATGCGTCGCATCATACAGGCCGGCATCCCAGTAATGGCGCACATTGGCCTGACGCCGCAGGCAGTCAACCAGCTCGGCGGCTACCGCATTCAGGGCAGAACCACACGAGCCGCTGTCGAGCTGATCGAAGACGCAAAGGCGGTCGAAGATGCAGGCGCATACTCCATCGTTCTAGAAGGCGTGCCGTCACAACTCGCGCAGCTTGTAACCGAACGCCTGAGTATCCCCACCATAGGCATCGGCGCGGGCGTCCACTGCGACGGGCAGGTGCAGGTCTTCCACGACATGATGGGGCTATACACGGACTTCACTCCCAAGCACGCGCGCAAGTACGCTCATCTGGCGGAACTCATGAAAGACGCCGTCTCAGAATACATTGAGGATGTCCGCAACCTGTCGTTCCCGTCGGAGGACGAGAGCTTCACCCTATCGCCTGAAGTTCTGGCAGAATTGGCCGGCGAACCAAAAATCGCTACCCAGAATGAACGCTGATGCAGGTTCGCTGATGCAGGTTATTGAATCGGTCGCCGCGTTCCGGCAAGCCTATGCCGAAGCAGAAAAGCCGCTCGGTCTCGTGCCTACCATGGGCTTCCTGCACGAAGGGCACATGACGCTCGTCCGCCGCGCTCGCGCAGAGAATGCCACAGCCGCGGTCAGTATTTTCGTCAACCCCACTCAGTTCGGCCCCAGCGAGGACTTCGCCACGTACCCGCGCGATATGGACTCCGATCTCGCCAAGCTACGCGAGGCAGGCGTCGATCTCGTCTTAGCGCCTCCGGTCGAAGAGGTATATCCACCCGGCTTCGACACATACATAGACGTTGGGCGCATAGGCGAACGACTTGAGGGCGAGCACCGTGCAGGACATTTTCGGGGCGTCGCCACAGTCGTCTGCAAGCTTCTGACAATCGTCCGCCCCAACCGCGCATACTTCGGACAGAAGGACGCGCAGCAGTGCCTTGTGGTTAAGCGCCTCAACGATGACCTCAATCTCGGCTCCGAAATAGTCATCTGCCCCACAGTGCGAGATACCGATGGACTCGCCCTGAGCAGCCGCAACGTCTATCTAAGCGCAGTTGAACGTGAAGCCGCACTCTCACTCTACGGCTCGCTGAATCTTGCCCAGGACCTTCACAGTCGCGGCGAAACGGACGCCTCCAGTATTCGGCAGCGCATGCGCCGGCTTATCACCGAATCTCCACTTGCAAGCATCGACTACATCAGCATCGCGGACGCCGACAACCTCACCGAGCTAGACATAATCGACCGCCCTGCCCTCATATCCCTTGCCGTCCGCATCGGCAAGACGCGCCTGATAGACAATGTGATAATATGACACAGCAGATTAAAGTGCGGTTCGTTGTGGGCGTGTCAAAAGGCTAATCCAAGAAATCCTAGCCATCCCGTACATTCCGTTAGACCCGGTTGTCTCCAACCGCTAGACGTAAGAAAAGGACATAGAATTGAAAATCCTAGTAACAAACGACGACGGCGTCGAAGCCCCGGGGCTTTGGAAGATGGTGAGCGCGCTCAAAAGCCTCGGTGAAGTTGTAGTTGCAGCGCCCGACCGCGACCAGAGCGGCATCGGCAGCGCAAGAACACTCCTCGATGTCGTCAAGGTGCGCGAGGTAACGAACCCACCAGTCGAAGGCATCAAGACATTCGCCATTGAAGGCACACCGGCAGATAGCGCGATACTCGGACTTGAGATGCTATCCCCGGGCAAATTCGACTTTATGCTTTCCGGGATTAACGACGGCTCCAACCTCGGAATGGACATCCTCGTGTCCGGCACAGTCGGCGCTGCGATTCAGGGCTACTACCGGCAGATGCACTCCATTGCGATGTCGGTAGCGTCTATCACCAATCTTCAGTACGACGCCGCAGCTACGACCGCAGTCTCGTTAGTAAAGACCATCGCCGCTGACGATAGCCTTCCGCCCCTCTTTCTCAACGTGAATGTGCCCAATGCGATCACCGAAGGCATCAAAGGTGCGGAAGTTACCAAGTTAGGTCCGCGCCTCTACTTAGAGAACGTCGAACGCGGCAGCAACGGTCGCAGGACATACTACTGGATAAAGCACAATCGGATGAGCAATCGTCCCGTTGAAGACGACACCGACATCTTCGCTGTCCGCAACAACCGCATTGCCATCTCTGCGGTCAACGCCGTTCTGGAACCCGACTTCGACTGCCCCGACTTGCAGCCCCTCGCGCACGGCGTTATGGCAGCGCTGGGGCTTACCAACGGGGTAGGCGCGATCTAGCGCCGCACATTTGAAGGAAAACATAGCGCTAAGGAGGCATCAATGATTTACGAATACCGTGTATATGAAACGCTCCCCGGCAGGCTGCCGAACATCAACGCCCGCTTTCGTGACCACACCATGAAGATATTCGAGAAACACGGCATCAAGAACATCGGCTACTTCACCGCCGACGTCGGCGACTACAGCGACCGTCTCATATACATCATCGCATTCGAGGACGCCGCCCACCGCGAGCGCGCGTGGGAAGCCTTCCGCAACGACCCCGAATGGCAGAAGGTTCGCGCCGAATCCGAGGCTGATGGCCTCATCGTCAGCCGAGTTTTCAACACCACACTCACTCCCACGGACTACTCTCCACTCCAGTAATTCCGGATATATGAGATTGATGACGGACGGGGGCTGAGCTAACCGGCAGACGGACACCATGAATCCTATCCCATACTCCCCCGACCGTCTCCATAAGCTAGAACGCATCTCCGAACTGCCGCTGATGCTGGGATCATTCGCTATGATTCCCATCTTTGCCGGTCTCTACATTTGGGACATCAGCCCGGCCGAAAGGCGAATCTACACGGCCCTCGAATACGCCATATGGGCAATGTTCGCGCTGATATTCATTGCGAAAGTGGCGTTGGCGCCCGCTAGGTTCGCTTACCTGCGCCGAAACTGGCTCGAAGCGCTCATAGTTCTTGTTCCAGTCATTCGCCCGCTCCTCATCATTCGCGCCATCTTGTTCGTCATACGCGGCGTCTCCAGGTGGAAGCGCCTCGCAACTTTTGAAGTCCTGCTCGCATACGGCATCGGCATCGTACTGCTCGCTGCCACCATAGTAACCACTGTCGAGCAAAACGCCGACGGCGCAAATATACATTCCTTTCCGGACGCCATATACTGGTCCCTCGTAACCACCTCCACCGTCGGCTACGGCGACCACTACCCCGTTACCGTAGTAGGCAAGTTCATGGCCGTATTCCTCATGTTCTTCGGCATCGGCATCTTCGCTGGAATCGTCGCCGCAATAGTCTCCGCCTTCAACGACTCCGAATAAGCGCCAACCAACAAACCGCTATCCGTTCATCTCCGTCCGCCTTACATTAACTTGCCTTAAATCCCCGCAAGGTATATCCTGTTTGGCGGCGTTTGGCGCACTGCGCCCGCCTCCAAACCAATGACTGCAATACCGCAGAAACCACACGGGAGGTGCCATATAAGATGGCCGATTTGAGCAAGTCGGTTGCCATTGTTGGAGTGGCTGAATCCGACGAAATTGGAAGAGTGGAAAAGTCCAACCTTCAGCTTCACGCTGAAGCCGCATACAACGCCCTCGAAGACGCCGGTCTATCGATGAGCGATGTGAACGGTCTGATGACCGCGGGAACATCAACCATCAACCTCGGCGAGTACCTGGGCATAAATCCGACATATACCGACACGACCGCAGTCGGCGGTTCGTCGTTCATCATCCACATCGCACACGCCGTCGCTGCTATCAACGCCGGCTACTGCGACACGGTGCTCGTAACACACGGCGAAGCAGGTCGCAGCGCCCGCTCCCGCGCAGGCGGCAACGCCTCAGACGCAGGTCCCCAGTACGAATCCCCTTATGGATTCATCGGCGCGCCCATTAACTACGCGATGGCTGCCCGCCGCTACATGCACATGTACGGCGAGCGCAGGGTGCGGCAGGGCATGGCAGAAGTCGCCGTCGCAACTCGCAAGTGGGCAAACCTCAACCCCAAGGCGTACTTCAAGGACACCCCGATGTCCTTTGACGACTATCATAACTCACGCTGGATTGCCTGGCCATTCCACCTGCCCGACTGCTGTCTAGTAACGGACGCCGGCGGCGCGTATGTCGTAACCACTCCCGAAAGGGCGCGCGATCTGCCTAAAGCACCCGTTTACGTTCTCGGAGCCGCAGAAGGACACGATCACGGCGTCATCAGCCAGATGAAGAATCTCACACGCACATGGGCGCGCTATTCCGGCCCCGCAGCCTTGCAGATGGCCGGCGTAACCCATGACGACATCGACCTCGCCATGATTTACGACTCCTTCACCTACACGGTGTTGGCGACCCTCGAAAGCCTTGGATATTGCGAGCCGGGCGAGGGTCCCGACTTTGTGGCGAACCAGCGCACCGCACCCGGCGGCGACTTCGCCATGAATACGAGCGGCGGCGGCCTGTCCTACACCCACTCAGGCATGTACGGCATGTTCCTCGTACTTGAGGCGGTCAGGCAGCTTCGCGGCGAGACCGGCGAGCGCCAGCTCGACGACCCCAAACTCTGCCTCATCAACGGCACCGGCGGTTCCCTGTCATCCACAGGAACTGTCGTCCTAGGCGTTGACTAGATAGAGGATCGCGTAATTCCCTTCACACTTGACGGGTGAAGACCAGGATGAGGGTGAAAATAATGCCCTCACACACAACTCAGGAGAATATGAATGACGCAAGGATACAATAAGCCGCTGCCGACGCCGCAGGTTGAGTCCGACGTGTACTGGCAGAAGGCAAAGGAACACGAACTTTGGCTGCGCTACGATAACGACGCTCAGCAGTATTACTTCTACCCGCGCGACATCTCCCCGATCACCTTCTCGCGCAACACCGAATGGCGGCAGGTAAGCGGCAGGGCAACACTCTACACCTACGCAATCGTGCACCGCGCGCCGCATCCGGGATTCGTGGATGATGTCCCATTCGTCACGGCATTGGTGGAACTCGACGAGGGGCCAATAATGCCCACCAACATCGTAATGGACGACCCCACACCGGAGAAGCTAGTCATCGGCATGCCTCTCGAAGTCGTCTTCGAAGAGGTAACCGACGACATCACACTCCCCAAGTTCAAGCCCGCCTAGCTGAGGTTCCACAACTGAGCTACAAAGAGGGCCGGCGGTCGATGACTGCCAGCCCTCTTTCTACATTCTATATCCTATCCATCCTGTCCGTGGATGTCAGTCTCCACCATCCCCGCACTGGCACATCTTCCGCAAGATCTCAAAAGGGTATATCCCCGTGTAATGCGCGTCGCTCCAGAGGAATTGCAGCGCATACCTCCCAATTGGCAGATAGTCCTCGGCGCGGATGTTGGCATCCACGGTCGCAGGATCCAGAATCCTACGCTGAGTCCACTCCTCCACGCACTCCGCGCACGCGCAGTTGACGCGAAGGTACTTGCCGGTGTAGAAGCAAGTATGACCATCCGTCCAATGGATGGTAACGCCCTCATCCGAAAGTTCTACGCTCTCAACACCCAACTCCGAAGCCATCCCGCTGCCTTTCCTCCTCGATCCTTTATATCGACGTCGGCTCGCGCTAACTCTGCTTCACCAGCTTCTGCATCGACCGCAGCTCCTGTGGCGGATCCATCTTGCTCCCGTAGTCCGCGTATGACACCTCTGCCACATATATGTCGCCCTTCGAGTCAACGGCAATTCCGTGCGGTGAATAGAAGCGTCCCGGCTCATCGCCGTAGGTCTGTGTACCCAGCCGCGCGATCCGATTGCCCTTCGTGTCGAAAATACTCACACGCGGTCCCAGCTGCGTTCCCATCCTGTTCGGATTGATGCCGGAGAAGTATTCGCCCACATAGATAAGCTCTTGGTCACCCTTAGTATCGAGGTAGAGGCATGCCGCGCGAGACATGTTTATCCATTGCGCCTCGAACTTCCCTTCCGGGCTGAATATCTGGATCCGGTGGTTCTCACGGTCGGCAACATAAACCCAGCCGTCCCTATCAACGCCCACATAGTGAACGATATTGAACTGCCCCGGATCGTTCCCAGACTCCCCCCACGAGAACAGATGCTTCCCATCCGGCGAATACTTATGCACCGCAGCGTTCGTATAACCGTCCCCCACATAGAAGTCTCCATTGCGCGGGTCGAAAGCGACATGTGAAGGCGCATTGAACGGCTTGCCGCTCATAGGAGGCGACGGCTGCCCCGGCGTTCCGATAGTCATCAGCACCTTGCCATCCGGCGACATCTGCCGCACCGTATGATCTCCGTTGTCAACGCACCACAGGTTGCCGTCCGGCCCCACGGTTACACCATGAGGATTGTTAAATATGCCATGCCCCCAGGTGCGCTGCACATTGCCCTCGGCGTCAAACACGATCATCGGGTGAGTGCCGCGATTGAACACGTACACATTGTCATCTTCGTCCACATCCACGGCGGTCGCTTCTTTGTATGTCGCGCCCTCCGGCAGATTGCCCCAGTCCTCCCCCGACACTTCATAGACCCAATCGCCAGAACCAAGCAGTACCATTTGTGTTTCCTCCGTCTGTCAGGTGTTGAAAGCATTCGCCAGCGCCGACTAAACTCGGCTCATCAGATGTTAACAGCCACTTGCCCCATACACAAGAACGGCGAGCTAAGCGACTTGACCGTTTCTGTGCCGCGAATATAATACTGGCATCAGCATCGCACTGCGTCCGGTTGCGTCCAGTGGATAAAGTGTCGGCACTCAAGCGCGCGTGAAGGGAGCACAACCATGCCAACTATCGAAGAACGCTATAACGAAATGTTCGGAAAGTCGGTCGCCTGGTATGAGAGAGGCAAATCTCTGTTCGCAGGCGGCATCACGCACCAAACCCGCTTCACATCGCCTTTCCCCGCCTACATTGACTACGCCGAAGGCCCCTTCAAGTACGATGTGGACAGCAACGAGATAATCGATTACGTAATGGGCAACGGCAGCCTGCTCATGGGACACACCAAGCCCGAAATAGTCGAAGCAATTCGCGAGCAGGTCGGCAGGGGTACACACGCGGGCGGCGCATCGACACACGAGGTTCGCTACGCAGAAGCCGTCAAGCGCCTTGTACCTTCACTGGAGCGCGTCCGCTTCACCGCGTCAGGTACCGAATCAACATATCTCGCGCTCAGGCTCGCCCGCGCTTACACAGGCAAGACCAAGATAGTCAAGTTCCACGAGCACTTCCACGGCTGGCACGACTATGTGACCCCTGAATCCGGTCAAGCGCTAGGCGGCGTCCCGCAAGAAATCTTGGACACTGTGATTGTCGCCCCCGTTGACATCGCAGCCGTTGACGACATCCTCACGAACGAGGACGACATCGCGGCAGTCATCGTCGAGTGCAACGGCGCGCACTACGGTACATTCCCATTGCAGAACCCGCAGTTCCTCCAAGACCTGCAAGACCTCACCAGGAAGCACGGCGTCATCTTCATCATGGACGAAGTCGTTACCGGATTCCGCCTCTCACCCGGCGGCGCGCAGGTGCGCTGGGGACTCGACCCCGACATCACAACAATGGCAAAAATAATTGCAGGCGGACAGCCCGGGGCAGCCGTCGGAGGCAGAGCCGACATCATGGAACTCATGGCGTTCCGCGATGACCCCGAATGGGACAATTTCGGCAGAGTGCCGCAGGGTGGCACATACAACGCACAGCCGGTAACGGCGGCGGCAGGCATAGCCGCACTCGAAGCCATCGCCAGCGAGGGGATTAACGCGCGCGCGGACGCGATGGCGCAGCGACTTAAGGACGGACTCAACGAGGCATTCACACGGAACGAGGTAACCGGCCACGCGCACGGCATCGCGTCCATCATCCATGTGAACCTCGGCGCCGACTGCAACTGCGACCGCGGCCTCTGCGACATGCCCTACCAGCAGATTTACGACACGATGCCGGTAGATAAGACCCGCGCACTCCGCCGCGCCATGCTCGTCAACGGCGTTGACATGATGGGGGGACGAGCGTTCCTCGTGTCATCCGCCCATGATGAAGAAGTCATCGACCGTACCACAGCTGCCTTCTCGCAGTCCCTCAAAGACCTCCGCGCCGAAGGCGAACTCTAACATGCTATCCATCCTGTATATCGTGTCAGCCCCAATCCGCTGACATACCCGCAAACCGATGAACTGCCAGACTAATCACAGGAGAACCTATGACCCGCTTCGACAACCAGGTTGCAATAGTAACGGGCGCCGCCACCGGCATTGGCTATGGCATAGCACGCCGCCTCGCCTCCGAGGGCGCGCGCCTCGTTATGGTTGACATCGACGGCGATCTCGGCGAGCAGTCCGCAAGCGAGCTTTCCGCTCGTGGCAGCGACGCCCGCCTCATAGTCGGCGATGTCTCTGAGCAGCCCACCGCCGAAGCCGCAGTCCAAGCCGCTCTTGACGCATGGGGCCATATCGACATCCTCGTCAACAACGCCGGCATCACCGGCATAGACGGCAACATCTGGGAAACCTCACTTGACGAGATGGATCGTGTCTATCGCATCAACCTGCGCGGCGTCTTCGCGTTCTGCCACTCCGCCATTCCGCACATGATCGACCGTGACTACGGCCGAATCGTCAACATCGCCTCCATCGCAGGCAAGGAGGGCAACCCGCGCATGGTTCCGTACTCTGCAACGAAAGCTGCCGTAATTGGCCTCACTAAGTCCGTAGGCAAAGAACTCGCCAAAACTGGTATCCGCGTCAACTGCGTAACGCCAGCCGTCGTCCACACGCGCATCCTAGACGAACTGACCCCGGAGCAGGTGAACTATATGGTCGAACGCATACCCATCGGGCGCACCGGTGAAATCGATGAGATAGCGGCCCTCGTCGCCTGGCTCGCCTCAGAGGAGTGTTCGTTCAGCACCGGCGGGGTCTTTGACATCAGCGGAGGCAGAGCCACCTACTAAACTCTATCCTACCCATTCTGTACACTCATGTTAATTCCTCTCGAAAGGAACAATAAAATGGCTTGGATTCGTGAAGCGGAAGAGCGCCTGCACTGGGCGAATGTCATCAACATCATGTCCATCAACCCGAAGGCGATGCAGGCCGTCAACGACTTCAACAACGCAATAACCTTTGGAGCGTCCGCTCTCACACGCACCCAGGAGGAAGCGATAGCCACCGCCGTATCCGTGCAGAACGAGTGCCGCTTCTGAACGATGGCTCACGGGGAGTTTCTCCGTCACGCCTCCGACGACCCGGACCTGGCGAGCCATGTCATGCACGACTACCGCAACGCCGACCTGGACCCGCAGACACGCGCCATGCTCGACTATGCCACCAAGCTCACGCGCGAACCCACCAACATGCAGGAAGCTGATGTCATAAGGCTGCGCGAGCACGGCCTTACCGACGAACAGATTCTGTCCGTCTGCCTCATCACATGCACCTTTAATTTCATGACTCGCCTCGCCGATGGCTTGGGAGTCGAAGTGCCGGAGGAACGCCAGAAGTATGTGGAAACTTGGCTCAACAGCCCCGCCCGCGATCAAGAATGGCTGATGGAGGCTAAGGACTAGGTTGAAAGGGGCATTCCGTTCTCACCCTATCCAGTTCGGTGATGTCAGTCTCCCGCCGAAGCTCCCTGCGCCGCCTCCTCAGCTTCCCAGTCCGGTATAAGGAGCTTGTCCGTTGGTTCCAGCACCAGTATGTTCAACGCGCCCGCGAGGCTCGTTGCAATAGAAATCCACAGCGCCACGTCGTAGCTGCCGAAAATGTCAAATATCGGCCCGCCGATCCAGCCTCCAAGCGCCATGCCAAGCCCCGCGCCCAGCATCTGAACGCCATAAGGCGACCCTGTAGGCGCATGCCCGTAATATCGCCTGTTCAGTATCGGAAAGCCGCCCGTCTCGCCGCCGTACCCGATGCCGAATATCACCGCGAACAGGTAGAACATCCATAAGTCGTGCGTCCAGAACAGCATCACCACTAGGATCCCCTGCGCCGCGAAGAAGACAAACATCACCGTCCTGGTGCCTATGTAGTCGCACATTATCGGAACCAGGATGCGAGTCAGGACACTTACCGCCGACAGCACCGTGAGCACGCTCGCCGCCTGAACCAGTGTCAGCCCTTCCTTCACCGCCAGGGGTACGATGTACACTAGAATGATTGCATGCCCAACGCATCC
>JAGGDZ010000258.1 GCA_024648655.1 Chloroflexota bacterium
GAGCTGATGGCGAAGCCTTTGCGCATCTCGATCCGTCAGTGCGTGAGCGGACTGATGCCCTCGACTCGCTCGGAAACACCACTGCCGCAACGGGCAAAGGCTTCGCCATCGGCTCTGCTGTGCTCACCGCGCTCGCTCTAATGGCTGCCTATTCGCAGGAAGCCGATATTCAGACATTCGATCTGCTCAATGTCAGAGTCCTGATGGGCCTGATTATCGGCGCGATGATGCCCTTCCTGTTCGCTGCCCTGACCATGCAGGCGGTTGGCAGGGCTGCCGGCGCAATGGTTGAGGAAGTCCGACGCCAATTCCGCGAGATTAAGGGCCTGCTCGAAGGCACCGCAGAAGCAGACTACGCGCAGGCGGTCGCAATCAGCACGAACGGCGCCATGAAGGAGATGGTCGTGCCGGGCCTGCTTGCCGTTATCGTGCCTGTACTGGTCGGCATAATACTGGGAGCGGCTGCGCTGGGCGGACTGCTCATCGGAGCGATTGCGACGGGCTTCCTGCTTGCCATCATGATGGCAAATGCTGGCGGCTCTTGGGACAATGCCAAGAAGTACATCGAGGCGGGCAACCTTGGCGGCAAAGGATCCGAGCAGCATGACGCTGCCGTCGTAGGTGATACCGTAGGCGACCCCTTCAAGGACACGTCCGGACCTGCGCTGAACATTCTTATCAAGCTGATGTCGATTGTGGCACTGGTGTTTGCGCCATTGTTCCTGTAACAGTAAAGCTATCGGGATTTATGGGATGGGGAGGATTCCGCCCCGTCCCAACCTTCCTCCCAAATAATAAGGGAAGGGTTGGTTACCGCCACCATGAGTCAGGTCTGTGCTACAATTCAATTGGACAGAGTTAAGTCTCAAGACTGGCTTCCCAGAACTGCCGAGGTGGCGAAATGGCAGACGCGGCGGACTTAAAATCCGCTTCTCGCAAGAGAGTGGGGGTTCGAGTCCCTTCCTCGGCACCACGCAAATCCCAAGAATAGAGGGCTTGGCTTAGAACCAAGCCCTTTTTGCCGGCTAATGGTTGGCGATTGACGAGGGCGTTCACCCCACCCTAACCTTCCCATATCGAAGGGCAAGGGACAATGTGGCACTTACGCCTGACTCATGACTTGGTCCACAATGTTGACGCCAACCGTCTCGCTCCAGGCTGCCAGTAGCTGCTGTGTGATGTCGCCGGGCTTGCCGTCCGCGACTGTGCGGTTATCGACCTTTGTAACCGGAAGAATGCAGGGACCGGTGCGGGAGAAGAAGACCTCGTTGGATGTGTACAGGTCGTAGGGCTGCAAGTCTTCCTGTGCGACCGGAATACCGAGTTGGTTCGCGAGGTCGAGTACCATGTTGCGAGAGCCGCCCTGCAGAATGGTGCTGTCGCCCGGGGTGCGAATTACGCCGTCCGTGACGATAAAGACGTTGTTGGATGTGCCCTCTGTGATGTTGCCATCGAGGTCAAGCAACAAAGGCCAGGCTTCAGGGTCCACGTCACCTGCTTCAATCTCGGCGAGCGCGAAGTTCATTCGGCTCTGATGCTTGATTTTCGAATCCAAGGACTCCGGGGAGTAGCTTCGGGTGCGGGCTACAACGGCGTGCAGTCCGTCCGTGTAAGCCGGCGCGAAGCGACCCAAGTCGATAGGGCTGACGCGGACGCAAACATTTTGGGGGCCCGCGCTGTGCGTCCAGATGCCTTTCCCACGAGTGACGAACTGGCGTATGTAGAAGTCGCCGACTTTGGCACGCGCTGCTTCGTTGCGCGCAACGACCTCCTCGCTGATGGCGTGCATCTCATCGGGCGACAAGCCGGGGTCCATTCGCGCATATTGCAGTGAACGGTACAGTCTGGCGATGTGATAGTCCATGCGGAAGGTCTTGCCGTTGAAGGTGCGCTCCACATCGAACACGACATCGCCGGTGGTGAAACCGCGGTCGTCCGGGTCAATTCGCACATGGCTCAAGGGCACCCACTCACCGTTGAAATAGGAAATGTAGTCCGTCATACTTACCTCCTGTGTGTCGGTTCAAGATAACTGAATTCAACATTGATCGGTGAATCTATGAATAGAATGTACAACGACTTCGCCCATCTGTGGCCGCTAATCAGCCACCATTCGGACTACGAGACTGAGGCGCGCCACTGGCGGGATGCGCTCACTGCGGAGCTGGGGCAGGGCAGGCTGCGAATCCTCGAGCTTGGTGTAGGTGGCGGCAATAATCTTCATCACATACTATACCCTGATTGCGATGGCAGTCCATCCGCTAATGCGGCTTGTAACGGAGAGCACATGCGGCGCGCGAGTCCTGCCCATGACGCTGTGGTGGTTGATCCGTCCGCCGAGATGCTCGCCAACTGCAAGCTTCTCAACCCCACTGTCGAGCAACACATCGGGGACATGCGCTCTGTAAGGTTGAATTCGGACAGAAACCTTGATGCTGTGCTGATTCACGATGCTGTCTGCTACCTCCTGAGTGAAGACGATATCAAGGCGACTCTTGAGACCGCGCGCATCCATCTTCGCACCGGTGGCGCACTCATAATGGCACCGGACTGGTACACTGAAACGTACCCAGGAACGAAGCTCGATGCGGGTATCAGGCGCGATGTAACGCCTGAGTTCGCTTCCATTGAGTACGACCATGATCCTGACCCCGACGACAGCACGCTTGAATCAGTGTTCATCTACATCATCAAGAACGAAGACGGAAGCGTCAGAGTCGAGGAAGACCGCCACATTACCGGTGTTTTTTCCATTCGTGTTTGGCTCAGCCTGATGGAGCAGGCGGGTTTCCGCGCCAAATGCCTTCCGTATCCCGTTCATGAAGACGGGAGGGACGGGTATCTGCTGGTAGGCATTCTACCCTCACTCTAAACCTTCTTTCATCAGGAGGAAAGTGAGCTTTATCTACCTTCGTTTGACGCGTTAGCGAGCGATGAAACCACCGTCGATAACCAGTTCTGTGCCGGTGACAAAGGACGCTTCGTCTGACGCCAGGAACAGTACGCCATTGGCGACCTCGATGGTTTCGCCGGTCCTTCGAAGTGGCGTCAGACGTATCTGCTCCTCTCGCATTGCGTTATCCGTGTTAGAAGTGCGCATAGGCGGCATGAAGCCAGGATGAACGGAGTTGACGCGGATGTTGTCCGGACCGTACTGCACCGCCATAGCCTTTGTGAATATCCGCACGGCGCCTTTGGAGGCATGGTAGGCGGGATGGCCTCCCTCGCCGCCGACGAAGCCCATAATGGACGAGATGTTGACGATGGAACCACCGCCGGTCTGTCTCATCTGCTCAACGGCGTACTTGGTGCCAAGGAACACGCCCGTCGCGTTGACATCCATGATGCGCTGCCAGCCACCGAAGTCCAGATTGTCCTGTTCAGACCCGCTGCTGACGCCCGCGTTGTTTACGAGAATGTCCAGTTTGCCGTAGAGCGATATGGTCTCCGCAATGAGGCGCTCCCAGCCATGCTCGCTCGTGACATTGGTACGGACATAGGTCGCCTCGCCACCAGCCTCCGCGATTTCGGCTTCGACCTGCTTGCCTTCATCGTCCAGCACATCGGCGATGACCACCTTCGCGCCCTCGCGGGCAAATAGGCGCGCCTCTTCCGCGCCCATGCCGCCCGCAGCGCCCGTAATGATTGCTACCTTGCCTTCCAATCTCATAGCGACACCTCCTGCGCGATTCAGTTGACCAACTGTCCGATAGGAGGCATTGTGCGCCAATCCGATGATAATGTCCAGTAGAACGTATCAGTGCGCCAGTGAGCATACTATTCATAACCCGCATCCCCTGCCTTCGTAGGGGCAGGCTCCCTTCCAATCAAGAGTCAAAGGACAAGTGGAACGGCACTGTCTCTACCATCAGCGGCGCGTTGCACTGTAACGGTTTGCGCGTCAATAGACTACGGGGTATAATCCGCTTGAAATACACCTGAAATCACCTTGAAAGGGAGGTGTCGCTATGGCAAGAGAGCGAGGCGATGTAATTATCGGAGACGGCAGTATCAAGTTTGGACTGGAGTACCGCGACCTGCTCAACGACCAGGGCGTGTGCCTCCATGCACTCGGTGATGTGGACGGCGAAGAGGTTGAGCTTCTGCGCTTCGACTGCTTCGACCATGAACCGCATTACCATTACGGACCGGAGAAGCGCAACACACGTCTGATGCTCGACAAGACGACTGAGGGAGACCCGCTCGACTGGACGCTCAAGCAGCTCAACGAACGGTTGCCGGAGATGGTTCGCCGCGCCGGATACGACGAACTCGCGGATAGCATCGACATAGACGGCCTTCAGGATGCGCTCGCCGAGACTGAAGCCACCGCTAAGCAGATGTCAGTGGACGGTCGGCGCACGGTGATGCATGATCGTGGCGATGTCATCATTGAGGCGGGCCCCGTTCGCTTCGGCATCGAATTCCGCGAGCTGATGAACGACAGGGGAGTGGCGATACACGTTCTTGGCGATCTGGGCAGCGAAGAGTATGAACTGCTGACTTTTGACTGCTTCGAACGCGCGCCGCACTACCACTATGGGCCCAGAGCGAAGAACCAAAGGCTCTACCTCGACATGACCACTACACCTGATCCGCTGGACTGGGCGCTGAATCTGTTCAAGGGCGGCAAGCTGGCAGCAATGCTCGACCGCGCCGGATATAGCGACCACGCCGCTCGGCTTAATCCAGCCGTGCTCGCCGAAAGCGTTGCTGAGGTGGAGAAGGTCGCGAACGAGATGCAGGCAGCCAACGCCAAGTAAACCGAGTCAACGCATCCGCTCTTGCATAAGTAGAGCGGGTTAGGGTTCTCCCGCATTTCGGTTCGAAAGGGAGTCGAGCAGAACAAATTCGCAGCCTCGCGGCAATTGCCGCGAGGCTGCGTGCGTGAAGCGTACACAAAACTAATTGTTTATTAACCTGAAACCTGCTACGGTAACTTATGTGTTCTCGTTACCCGCTTTCACTTTTTGAGCAAGCGATCGAGGCGCATCAGCAAGAAACAGAAACACATGGCAGAGAGTGAATGAATGAAGCGAACTCTACTGATTGCGGTCGTAGCGATAATCGGACTAATGGCATGCTTGCCCAATGTTTCCACTGAACTATCCGAACCGGAGGCGCGCGCGCTGATCGAGCGCGAAGTGCTAAATATATGCAGGGGCAAGAGTAATACCATTATCGCAAATTTACTGACGTCGGTTGAGGCCGCCGAACCCCTTGCCACAAGGGATAACTGGATCTTCACCATGAGTGTCGCTGGCGTTCAGGGAGAGCTTGAGACACTCGTCTTTCCGTCCAAAATTGTTTCGGGACCGTTCGTGGTTCATCTGCAAACGGACATATGCAAGTAGGGGATAGCATTCAGTCATGAGACGTCAACGACTCGGTTTTCGGACTGCCACGAGTTATCGCCGAACCGTGTGAACATCCGTCGCCGCAAGTAGTTCTTTCGTCATTTTACCCTTTCCCCAAGTCATTTCGAGAAGGCGAGAAATCTAAAGTCGGAAACTCGCTTGAAGCGCAACGATTCGAGATCCCTCACTGCGTTCGGAATGGCCCGGATGCAGGTGGAATCACATAGATGCACATTTCTCAGACCTGAAAACACCTCGTGCATCATATGACCGGACGATCACATACTCCAGAGTTGAAGGCGTAATGTTGCAGGCTTCGCCTCGCAAATACACCGGCGAACCACTGACAGACGCCTACGCCATTTCGCGTAGGCGTCTTTGGGTAACAAGTATCAGCGCCGTAACTCCTATTAGCAGCACTGCCAGTATGCCCACTACTGCCTGACCGCCAATATACTCTGCTGCCGTACCGGCAGGCAACACACCCAACGGCATCAAGCCAAAATTCAGCATGAAGACGCTCATCACGCGCCCCCTGTACCTGTCCTCTACCTCCTCCATTATCAGCGACTGATTCAGCGTACGCCGTCCCGCGTCTCCCAAGCCCAGCGGGAGCATCAAGACGGCGGCAATCAGATAGTTGGGTATAATCGCCACGAGCAGCAGCGTCACGCCTGATATGAAGCTGCCAATCAGCAGAAGCATCCCACGCCCACTCTTACCAAGAGAGGCTATGAAAAGAGCGCCGACCAGCGATCCGCCGCCCATAATCGTAACCAGCAACCCCATCGCCTCCGGTCCCATCCTGTACACATCCACGATGAATATCGGCATCAGGAAACGGAAGGGCATGGCAAGGAGCGCCGTCGCCAGCCCCATCAGTAGTAATGTCAGCACTAGCGGGCTGCGCCGGATATAGACCAGACCCTCGATGATGTCGCCTATCATCGGAGCGGGACGCCTGCCAGCCCCGGTACCCGTTCTGGGAATTAGCCCGGTTAGCCCAAATGCGATCATAGCCATGCCAGCGATGATGTAATACACGTTGTAAGCGCCAAGATATGCGTAAGCCCATCCGGCGACTGCGGGCGCTGCAAGCGTGGTTACGCTCATTGCTGCGGCGTTCAGCGCCATTGCGTTCGAGAGCCTCTCCTGTCCCACGAGTTGAGGGATGATCGCCTGGCGCGCGGGCATCAAGAAAGAAAATAGACCGCCTTGAATGATGGAGGCTCCCCAAAGGTGATACCACGCGATTACATCGAGATGGATGGCTACACCGATGAGAATGGCGAGAGCGGCAGACATGCCCTGTCCGAACTGGATGATGTACTTGCGCTCCAGCCGATCGGCGAACGCCCCACCGAAGAGCGAAAGCGCCAGAAGCGGTACCGCAAAGCCTGAGTTGACCACGCCGAGCAGAAACGGCGAGGATGTCAGCTCATATGCGAGGTAGCCGCGCGCAATCATTTGCATCTGCATGCCGCCCATCATCACCAGCATGCCTAGCCAAAGATATAGGAAATCGCGGTTGTAGAGGGAATCGAATGTGCTGCGCCAGTTCGACCTTGGAGGCGCTCTGCGCTCCCTCTGAGGTGCGGTCATGGTATTCGGAACAGCTGCTGGAGTGGCTTGGGGAACCGTCGCTGTGGGAGTCTGTGTTGCTAGAGCGGGGGGCTGTCGCCCTGATGCGGCGTCGGAGGCGTCTGACATGCCTGCAAGTCTATACTCATTGAAATGCAGACGCAAGCGGCGTTCAGTCGGAGGGCAGTCGGAGATTCCGGGAAAGTGACAACGGCTAAAAAAGAAAGGGGCCTGGGCTGTAAGCAGCGCTCATCCGACAAGCGGTAGGCGCTCACAGGTGTTCAACCCAGACCCGTTCTCAAAATTGATGGAAGGCAATTCTACCACAACCTTGTGCGCCGATGATAGGATGTAGCGGGAGACCAGATCCCAACAACCTTAACTGGATACCATTGCTGAGGCAAAAGGAAACGCAAAATGGCAAACACTTTCGGGCACATGTTCAGAATCACGACCTGGGGGGAATCTCACGGCGACGCAATCGGCGTTACCGTTGACGGCTGCCCGCCACGACTGCCGCTTGATGTGGGAGACATCCAAAAGGAATTGGACCGTCGCCGTCCGGGTCAGAGCGAAATCTCCACACAGCGGAGAGAGGGCGATCGCGCCGAGATTCTTTCCGGCGTATTCGAGGGCGAGACGCTCGGCACCCCAATCCTCATCGGCGTCTGGAACAGCGACGCGCGCAGCAAGGACTACGATCACATGCGCCGCGTCTATCGCCCTTCCCACGCCGATTACAGCTACGACGCGAAGTACGGCATACG
>JAGGDZ010000146.1 GCA_024648655.1 Chloroflexota bacterium
CAAACACGCTGCGGCAGCTATTCGCTCGTCCTGTCTCGGTCTTCGACCCGTACAAGACACCCATAGGCGGCGTGTTTCTATGCTCCGCGTCCACACCGCCGGGTGCGGGTGTGCATGGCATGTGCGGGTACTGGGCAGCCCAAGGCGCATTAGACTACCTCAAGCGCTAGGTTCGGTTGAATTTTTCGGTTCCCGTCCCGTCATGCCCGTGCAGGCAGGCATTCGGAGGGATCGAATGGTGCAGATATACGCCGGATGCAACGATTTTCAGCCTGAAACTGCCGTGAACCGCTCTGAAATTCAGACTTCAAAACACTCTATGCGCGAATCTCAAATTCACAAATGCTATCGGTCGTTTGAAAATCTATGAAATCCCCTAGCCTTTATGCTACTGTTCTCAGAGGAGGGTTTCTTGTTTTCTGCAGGCAAATTCTGGCTTGGGCTTGGGCTGAGCGCACTGCTGGTGGCGCTGTTCTTCGTAACGGTAGATGTGGAACACATGCTGGCTGCGCTTTCGAGTGCGAACTACTTGTATATCGTCCCCGCAGTGGGTCTGTACATGATCGGCGTGGTCTTTCGGACGATTCGGTGGCAGGCTCTGCTGCGCCACATCAAGCGCGTGAGCAATAGACGCCTGTTTCCTGTGGTAGTCATCGGCTACATGGCAAACAACCTGTTGCCGATGCGCCTCGGCGAGGTTGTTAGGAGTTATTACCTTGGCGAGCGCGAACAAGTCAGCAAAACGTCTACGCTTGCTACCATCTTCATAGAGCGGGTCTTTGACGCGCTGACTCTGCTGCTGTTCGTGGCACTGGTGGCGCTGTTCGTTCCAGTTAGTGGTGTTGCTGAGGGCTTCAGCGCTCAGTGGGGGGTTCCACCTGAGATCTTGGCGGCGGCGCTAAGCCTGCCCTTCGTGGCGGCATTCATTGTAATGCTCCTGTTTTCTCGCTTGCCCGGCAGGACGCGAGCGCTTGCGATAGTGGTGTTGAAGCCTCTACCTGACCGATTTCCGCACGCGCGGGCGATGCACATCATCGACTACTTTCTGGCAGGCTTCGCTCCTTTGAGCAGCTTTCGAATGCTCGCATTGCTCTTCGCGCTGTCCGTGCCTGTATGGGCGTTCGAAGTTGGGCTATTCTACCTAGTCGGCTTCTCCTTCGGATTTCATCACATCTACGGCAACCCGTGGCATCTGCTGGCTGCTATGGTGCTCGTTACCGCGCTGGCTAATATAGGCAGTTCCATTCCGTCTTCCCCCGGTGGCATCGGACTCTTCGAGTTGATAGCGCGCGAGACTCTGGCGCTTCTGCCGTTGGCGGCCGTCGCTAGATCGGATGCTGCGGCATTTGCGGCAGTCAGCCACTTCGCGCTGCTTCTACCGATGATCATTCTTGGGCAGATTTTTCTCTGGGCAGGCAACCTATCGCTAAGGAAGCTTGCACGGGCTGAAGGATGAGTTCCTCACGGGAAAATTGGAAGTATTACTATAGACTAAATGGGTGGAGTGATATGCGTGTAGGGATAATTGGTGGGGGCGCCGCCGGGCTTGCCGCTGCCTACGAACTGGTTAAGCAAGGACATTACGCGGCCGTGTACGAACGCGCACCTTTTCTCGGAGGTCAGGCTTCGACCTTCGATGTTGGCGGCGCGCGTCTCGAAAAGGGGTATCATCACTGGTTCACCAGCGATACTGACATCGTTGACCTTACCATCGAGATTGGGCTTGGTGACCGAATTCGCTGGATAGACTCGACGGTCGGAACGCTGGTTGACGGCAGAATTTACGACTTCGTTACTCCGATGGACCTGCTGAAGTTCACGGCGATGAATTTGCCGGACCGCATAAGGCTTGGTCTCACGACCCTTTACTTGCAGAGGCAGCAGGATTACCGCAAGTATGAACATGTCACTGCCGACGAGTGGCTTAGGCGCTATGTCGGCAAAAGCGGCTATGATGTGTTCTGGGGTCCGATGATGCGCGGAAAGTTCGGAGAAGAACATTACCGCGAGGTTAGCATGGCATGGGTGTGGGGGAAGGTGCAGACGCGCGTGAAATCACGCGGCAAGAGCATGATCCGGGAAAAGTTAGGCTATCCTATGGGCAGCTTTGGTGAAGTGTTCGACGTGCTGGCGGAGCGCGTGCGCCAAATGGACGGTGAAGTCCATACTTCCGCGTCAGTCGAGCGAGTGGAGGTCGATGGCGGCAGAGCGCGGGGGCTTCGTGTCGCGCTCGCCGGCGGAGACAGTGAACTGGAGCAATTCGACGCTATGCTGGCTACGACGCCCTCATACATCTTCCCGTCGCTCGTGCCCTCGCTGCCGGAGAACTATCTCGCTAGACTAACGGGCGTCAACTACATGGCAGCAGTGCTCATCGTGCTGGTGCTCGATCGTCCGTTGAGCGATGTCTATTGGCTCAATGTGTCCGACCGTTCGATACCGTTCGTGGCGGTCATCGAGCATACCAATTTGATCGAGCCGGAGCATTATAGCGGAAAGCACATCGTCTATCTGTCGAACTATTTGACGACTGACAACCCCCTCTACCGCATGAGCCACGACGAACTGTTGCAAGAGTACCTGCCGCACCTGCGGAAGATAAACCCTGACTTCGACACATCCTGGGTCCAGGTGAGCTACCACCATCGCGTTGGCGCAGCGCAGCCTATCGTCGGAACGCGCTACTCTGAGCGCATACCGAACCATCGCACACCCATCGAAGGGCTGTACCTTGCGAATACAACGCAGATATACCCGGAGGATAGGGGTACGAATTACAGCGTGCGAATGGGACGCGAAGTAGCTCGCATGATGATGGAAGACCAGGACGGCGCATAAAGCGCAGAGATATGCGAGGTGTGGCAGTGTCAGACGTACAACCGCTTTTTTTGACAGCATTCACGCCTGTCGATAGGATGACGGCATGGGCAATCTGAAGAAGAGCATCGGTATAGTAGGTTGCGGGACTATAGGGCGCAAAGTCGCGTCAGAATTAGACGCGGGCGCCGTGCCCGGAATCGTCCTTCGTGCGATCACCAGCAGGAACATCGAGCGCGCCGCGCGGTTCGCCTCTACGCTGAGCTGCCGTCCCCCCGTGGTCGAATTGGAAAGCTTAGTCGATATGGTCGATCTGGTAGTCGAAGCTGCGCCTGCCAGCGCGATGGACTCGATTGCCGTGGCTACGCTGTCCGCAGGCAAGGACCTCATGGCGCTCAGTGGCGGAGCATTGTTGGAACGCGAGGACCTGTTCAACTTGGCTGAGAGAAACGGCGCCACGATATACGTCCCCTCAGGTGCAATAGCCGGGCTGGACGGAGTTGCGGGTGCCTGTTTCGGTCGTGTTGACTCGTTGACAATGATCACGCGCAAGCCTCCTGAGGGATTAAAAGGCGCTCCCGGCGTTGAGCTGTGCGGCGTTGACCTTGACGCTTTATCGGAGCCGACAGTGGTCTATGAGGGACCTGCTTTCGAGGCATGCAGGCTGTTTCCCGCTAATGTAAACGTGTCCGCAGCGCTCAGCATGGCAGGACTGGGGCCGCACCGTACGCGAATTAAAATCTACGCCGATCCCACCGTGGACAGAAACACTCACAACATCGTTGTAGAAGGCGAGTTCGGCAGGCTGAGCATTCTGATAGAGAATATCCCTTCAGATACAAATCCGAAGACAGGAAAGATGTCAGCTCTGTCGGCGCTTGCCACGCTTCGCAGGATTGCTTCCACCGTTCAGGTCGGTACATGAGCATGCCGATCGCCTTGAGCGCCGTCTCGATACTAGACGGCACCTTACGAGTGCAGGGGCAGGCGCTCTGGATGGTTGCGCTTGCTGTGCTTGGCAAGTATCCTATAAGCGTTGATTTTCGGGCGCATTGTCCCACCTGTTTCATACAGCAAGGAGCCTTGTCCGTTGAGCGCAGATAGCGTCGACCTCAGAGAGCGAATAAGAGTTGCCATAGGCTCGCAAACACAGACGAATGTGAATGTGCTCTCTTCATTGCACGCCGTACTTGATGACCTGGGATACATTCCGCAGGAAGCCATCGAAGAGGTGGCTGACCACGTGGACACGACCATCAACGAGGTCTGGGGTGTCGCGTCCTTCTACACAAACTTCAGATTCTCGCCTCCGGGCGATAATGTTGTCGAAATTTGCTGGGGTCCTACCTGTCACCTGCTGGGCGCGCCGGATATTCTGGATGCGGTCTTGAAAGAACTTGGGCTTGCCGACGAGGGAGAGACCGAGGATAACAGGGTTAGTCTCAAGTACAACACCTGCCTCGGCGCATGTTCTCAGGCTCCGGTTATGATGGTGAACCATAGGCTTGCTGGGCGCATTGACGTCGGTTCGGCGGTTCGGCGCGTTGCCGGATTGGAAGCAGGCGGCAGCCACTGATAGAGATTTATAGAGATTTATAGACCCACTTGGATCTGGTAAGGTGGCGGGATGCCCTCACCCCAGCCCTCTCCCAAGGTGAGAGGGGATTTGCAGGTAAAGTATGCCCACTTACGAGGAACTGAAGCCACAGGCTGATATTCGCTGGCGTGAGCTTACCAACGGCGAGAAGCCGTGGATACGCATCGGAACCGCGATGTGCGGGCACGCCGCAGGCGCATTCGATGTTCGGGACGCCATAATGAGCGAACTGAAGAGCCAAGACATCGACGCCAATCTGGACGATGTTGGCTGTCTCGGCATCTGTTACGCCGAGCCGTTGGTTGACATTAAAAGGCCGGGCGGCTCTCGTATATTCTTCAACAACGTCACGCCGGACGATGTGCCGAACATCATCAGGTCGGTTCTGGTGGAAAACAGACTTCCGGCATCGAATGTTCTGGGTTACCTGGGGGATGTGCGCGTTGAAGGAGCAGGCGACCTCAACGACTTACCGGGTATATCTATGCAGCAGAGAATTGCGCTTCGCAATGCCGGCAACACCGCTCCCAACGATGTGATGCAATACATCGCCAACGGAGGGTATTCCGGCCTGCAGAAGGCGCTCTTCGAGATGCAGCCGGATGAAGTCATCAAGGAAGTCATAGATTCTGGGCTGCGGGGCAGAGGAGGTGCGGCTTTCCCCACAGGGGTAAAGTGGAACTTCATGACTCGCGGGGAAGGCCCCAAGTACATTCTGTGCAACTGCGAGGAAGGCGACCCCGGAGCATACAACGATAAGGGCATATTGGAAAGTGACCCCTACACACTTCTTGAAGGCATGTGCATCGCGGGATATGCCACCGGCGCGACGAACGGCTTCGTGTTCATCCGACATGGTCACGAAGGCCCCATCAGCCGCACGGAGAGAGCTATTGAGCAGGCATATGAAAACGGTCTGCTCGGAAATAATATACTCGGTTCGGACTTCACCTTCGATATAGAAGTAGCTCTTACGGGAGAGTCCTACGTTGCCGGCGAAGAAACTGCGTTGATGGAGGCAATCGAAGGACGCCGTTCCCAGCCGCGCTACCGACCGCCTTTCCCCGCTGCGTTCGGCGTATGGGGAAAGCCCAGCACCATTAACAACGTGAAGAGCCTCTCATACGCTCCCGAAATCATCGCAAAGGGATCGGAATGGTTCTCCGCAATCGGCGTGAACCGCAGCACAGGCACGGCAATCGTATGCCTGAACGGTCAGGTCAACTATCCGGGACTCTACGAGGTGCCGATGGGACTGACCTTGGGCCAGGTGATCAACGAGATCGGCGGCGGTGTGCCCAACGGCAAGAAACTGAAGATGCTGCAAACCGGCGGCCCGCTTGGCGGCGTGCTCGGGGCGGACAGCCTTGGCGTGCATATCGACTTCGATGAAATGCGCGAGGCGGGCGCGATATTCGGCTCCGGCGGCGTCATCGTAATCGATGAGGACACTTGCGCCGTGGACATCACGCGCAACCTCGTTGCATTCACCCAATACGAGTCGTGCGGCAAGTGTTTCCCGTGCAGGCTCGGAATGGAGCAGTTGCTGGAGGTCGTTGACCGCGTAGTGCGGTTCGAGAGTCGCCCGCAGGACCTCGACCTTATGCGGAGTATCGGCGGGACGATGGAGTCGAGTTCGCTCTGCGGACACGGACAGCTCGGGTTCGGGCCCATACGCTCTGCGTTGCAGCACTTCGAGTCTGACTTCGTATCGCATATCGAACAAAGGCGTTGCCCCACAGGAAGCTGTTTGAGACCTGCCATCGCACCCAAAAATACGCGTCCATACGCAATGGATGCGCTTCCCGGCATGGCACAGCCTGTAGCCCAGAATAGTTGATTGGCTCGTCCCGGGTAGGTTTTCATTCGGAGACACCCGGTAATTGGGATGGAACGAATTAAGTGCCTGTAGTAATCAAGTCCATACACATCGCTCCCGTAAAGTCGCTTGCTCTCATTGACCCCGAAAGCGTCTATATCGGTTTCAGCGGAATCGAAGAAGACAGGCGATTCCTAGTGCGGAACGAAGCGGGCGCAATGGTCACTCAGCGGCAGATTGGGAGACTCGCGCAGGTGACCGCGGACTATCACGCCGCGACGGAGACCTTGCGTCTTGACTTCCCTGGCGGCGAATCGGTCAGTGCCACTCCCGAGTTGGGCGACCCGGTTGAAATGAAAGTTTTCAGACGCGTAGTCAAGGGATGGATCGTTACCGGCGAGTTGTCGGAAGCTCTGTCGCACTTCTGCGGCGCTGACCTCACGCTCATGAAGCCGGAAAGCGCCGGTGTCTGCCAAGACGCCTACCCCGTTTCGCTTCTGTCTCAAGCATCAATTGAATACCTCGGCAATGTGGCTCAAAATGGAATTGAGTTGGAATACAGGCGGTTCAGGCCCAACTTTCTCCTTAATGGGTGTGAGCCTCACGAAGAGGATAGTTGGGTAGGAAAGGAAGTAGCGGTAGGCGATAATCTTCGTCTGCGCGTGGAAATGCTGGACCCGAGATGCGCGATTACGACGCTGAACCCGGACACTGGCGAGCGAGATATGGATACGCCACGCCTGATACTTGGGTATCGACATAATGTGGGTGACAGTGGCGCTTGCTTTGGAGTCTATAGCTCTGTCATCACGCCGGGCACTGCGTCGGTGGGCGATGAGATCAAAGTCATGGCTTGACCGGAAAGCGAAACTTGCGAGAGTACCAAGCGGATAGTGGCGAGCTGCAATTCGCCACCATCCCGACCTTTTCTAATCGAGATAAAGATCTAATGAACGGAGACGGGCATGGTAGATGAAATAACCATAACTATCGACGGCGTTGAGGTTCAGACCACGCCCGACAAGATGGTCATTCAGGCGGCAGCCGATGCGGGAATATATATCCCTTACCTGTGCTACTACCCTGGCATGAAGCCGTTTGGGGCGTGCCGCATGTGCGTGGTTACGGCGGAAGCGCCGGACCGCGAAGGCAACTACCGCCCCTTGCCGGGCAGTCCCGCTTCCTGCACAACTCCTGTGATGCCCGGAATGCGCGTGACGACGAACTCTGACGACATCGTGCAGCTTCGGCGCGGCATTATGGACCTGCTCATATCCGAACACCCGCACGGCTGCCTGACCTGTCATCGCATTGACCTATGCGGTCCTTCTGACATCTGCCTGCGGCACGTCTCGGTCAACGACAGGTGCGTTATCTGCCCCAAGAACGAGCGCTGCGAACTGAAGGATACCGTCCGCTTCCTCGAAATGGACATGGAGTCTCCTCTATCGTACAACAACCGCAACCTTCCGCTCGCCGTCAGTGACCCTTACTGGGAAATGGATATGAACCTCTGCATCGTCTGCGCTCGCTGCGTGCGCGTATGCGATGAGGTGCGCGGCGACAGCGCCCTTACCCTGCTGGAACGATCAGACCGCGTGCTCATCGGCACATCACAGGGCACTTCGCTGCTGGAGTCCGGTTGCGAGTTCTGCGGCGCCTGCATTGATGTATGCCCCACGGGTGCGCTCGTTGAGCGCAAGTACAAGTGGGACAAAGCGGTCGATACGGTGAAGAGCGTCTGTCCGCACTGCCCGGTCGGATGCCAGATGAACCTCGAGATTGACAAGCGAAACCGACTCATTCGCCCTACCACGGACATCCATGCGCCCGCGAATCAGGGGCAAGTGTGCTTCAAGGGCAAGTTCGGGCTGGACTACGTGAATAATACGCGTCGTCGCCTGAAGAAGCCTCTTGTCAGGTATAGGGATGAACTCGAAGAGGTGTCCTGGCCGGATGCCCTCGATTTTGCTGCAGAGCGACTCGTCAAACATAAGGGCGACCAATATGCCGTCGTCGTATCCCCGCGGGGCACGAACGAAGACAATTACATCGCGCAGAAGTTTGCCCGCGTCGTGATGGGAAGCAACAATGTGGATGTTTCCTCAAATCTCCGCCCGGAATTGACCGCCCCGCTGCGCGATATGCTGGGGCGCGCCGCTGCCACCAATCCAATCTGGGACTTGGAGCAGTCGAAGGCGATACTGGTGGTCGGGTCGAATATGACGGAAGAGCAGAACGTTATCGGCGTACCCATCAAGAAGGCGGCGCAGGCGGGCGCGAACCTGATTGTCATAGACCAGCGCGAGACGGAACTATCGCGTTACGCGAAGGTATGGCTGAGGCCATTGCCTGGGAGCGAGCATGCGCTCATCGGAGGCATGCTGCGCATCATATTCGATGAGGCGCTCGGCGACCACGAATTTCAAAGGACTTCCTGCGATAACCTCGACGCTCTCAAGAACAGCCTTTGGTCTTTCGACATGATCAAAGTGGAGCGAGCGACTGGACTGCCGCAGGATGACATCCGAGAGGCGGCGCGACTGTTCGCTCGCGGCAAACCCGGCGCCATCCTCTACGCTCTCGAAACGCTGGAGCCCACGCTACGCGAAGATTGCGTGCGAGCGCTCGCGAACCTCGCTCTGGTAACCGGAAATCTCGGCAAGCCCTCGGCCGGTCTCTACCCGCTGTTCCTTGGAGCCAACGAGCAAGGTTCTAAGGATGTGGGCTGCACTCCGGAGTTCTTGCCCGGATATCATGCGGTGGCAGACGCTGAAGTGCGCGGACGCATCGCGCGGGCGTGGAACGCGGACCTGCCGGCAGAGCAAGGCATCGGCATTCTCGATCTAACCGAAGCAATCGAGAGCGGACGCATTACGGCGCTACACATCATTGGCGACAGCCCGAACTTTACCAACGGAGAATTGGGCTCTTTGATCGAAGCTGCGAAGAAGCTGAAGTTCCTGCTGGTGCAGGATGTGTTCCCCAACGAGCTGACGGAGATAGCGGACGTGGTGCTGCCCTCAATGACTTTCGCGGACAGGGACGGTACATACACCAACATCGAGCGGCGTGTTCAGCTGCTCAATCCCGCGCTCGGACCGAAGGGGGACGAGGACGTGGACTGGCGCATCATATGCCAGATTGCAAGCCGCATAGGAGCGCAGGGCTTCGATTTCACCAATTCCGAGGCGGTGTTCGACGAGTACGCCGGACTTTGGGAGCCTTACGCAGGTATCACGTATAGCAGGCTGCGGCGAGAGACTCTGCAATGGCCTTGCCCCGCCGCGGATATGCCCGGCACGCCCGTGCTGTACGCTGAATACTTGCAGAGCCACAAGATCGCCTTGTCGCCGATGACACTGGTGGACCCTCCCTCGCTTGGCGATGAGACGTACCCATTCGTGCTCGCGCGAGGTCGTGTGCTCAACCAGCCGGAGCGTTCGATAGACATCCGGGAAGTGCGAGGGCGCAACCTCGTAGAACGCGATGACGTCGTTGAAGTGCACCCCGATGACGCCATAAGCCTGAGTATAGGCGAGGGTGACGAAGTGCATGTGATGCACCCCGGTGGCGGATTCTACGCGAAGGCAACTCTCAGTGGCGCTCAGCGCGGTATGCTCTCGCTCACTACATTGTTCGGCCAGCTGATAACGGATATAGAACGTGACCGCTCACCTGACCCGATGCTGAAAATTGACGGGCTTCCGCTCGTTCCGGCTAGCATCGTCAAAGTGGCGGTTGGTGCAGCCGCCGACTAAATTACGCTAACATGGAGATACGGGACGTGGCCAGATTGTGGCAAGTTACGCTGCCTCTATCTTTAGTGCCCTTAGTGCACACCCGAAAACTGAAAATCAATAACAGTACGAATTGGAGGACGAATTCCGTTGACAACAGCAAGGAGGGCCCGAATTAGGCCGAGACTGGCTGAGATTAAGATACTGGAACGGCGCGAACTTACGCCGGACCACTGGTTGATGTGGATCGAGAAGCCGGAAGGCTTCACATTCAAGCCGGGGCAATACTGCACAATTGGCGCAGAAGGAATTGAGCGGGCATACTCAATTGCGTCCGCGCCGCACGAAGAGCGAATCGAACTGTTCATCGAACTTGTGCCATACGAAGAAGGCGGGCACCTGACGCCACTCTTGCACGCGCTTAATGCTGGTGACAAGCTGACCATTCGACCGCGCGCGAAGGGTATCTTCACATTCAACCCTAACTTCAAAAATCACCTGCTGGTTGCCACCGTAACCGGCGTAGTCCCGTATATCAGCTACATTCGCGACTATCTGCACAGGGGTGAGAGCGGACACCGCTTCTTTGTCCTGGAAGGCGCAAGCTACCATGACGAGTTCGGTTATGACGATGAGCTGTCGTGCTACGCAGCCGACTATCCCGACCTCGTTACCTTCATACCGACCGTGAGCCGCCCCGGCGAAGCGCATAACAAAGGCTGGCAGGGCGAGACAGGACGTGTGAACGCAATCGTCGAGGCGCAGGTCGAGAAGCTCGGTCTGAGCAAGGACGATACGCTCATATACGCCTGCGGTCATCCCGGTATGATCGAAGATGTAAAGGCTCGCATGCTCCCAAGGGGCTACTCTGTTGACGAGGAGCGGTTCTGGAAGGAAGACTAAGGATACCTACAAGTCGTCGAGCGCTGAAGCAGGCGTCACAGGAAAGGCGGAGCGGCAAAACATGGCGGAAATACCGATTGTACGCAAGATAAAGCTGACTTCGTATCGCTTTCCGACTGAGAATGTGACGACCGACCTTGCGTTTGCGGCTGGTCCCTTCTATGAGCCGGGCAGCCGCGGCGCCCGAAACCTGCTCGCCATTCATATCTACACGGACGTTGGTGTTACCGGCGAGTACATCAGCGGGACACCCGCCAACCGCGAGCAGATAGAGATGATCGCGCCGTTCCTTATCGGCAGAAACGCGCTCGACCGCGAGCTGTTCTATCGGCAGTCGAAAATGATTCTGCGGAAGCACGACCGCATGGGCATCGGCCCGATCGACATCGCGCTCTGGGACCTGGCGGGAAAGCTGTTCGATGCTCCGATACACCAACTGCTGGGCGGCTACCGTGAGAAATTGCCTTGTTATGCCAGCACATACCACGCCGACCGCTCACCCGACGGCTTGAGTTCGCCGGAGGCTTATGCCGACTTCGCCGAGCAGTGCCTCGAAATGGGGTACAAAGGTTTCAAGATTCACTCTTGGGCAGCAGCCCCAATCGAGCAGGAGATCGCCACCGTCAATGCAGTCGGCAAGCGTGTTGGCGGTAAGATGGCGCTGATGACTGACCCGTGCTGCGTATATGACACCTATGGCGACGCGCTGCGGGTAGGGCTTGCCTGCGACGACAACGGTTTCTTCTGGTACGAAGACCCTCTGAACGACGGAGGCGTGTCCCTTCAAGCGCACAAGCGCCTGCGCCAGTCGCTGAAAACGCCCTTGCTACAAGGCGAGCATGTACATATGGTCGAGGGACACACGGACATGGCAGTGGCGGAGGCAACCGACTACTGGCGCGCCGATCCCGAATACGACGGTGGCATCACGGGCGTGATGAAGATAGCCCACGCTGCCGAGGGCTTCGGCATGGATGTGGAACTGCACATCGCCGGTCCGGCACAGCGCCACTGTATGGCGGCGATGCGAAACTCCAACTTCTACGAGGTTGGCTTGGTCCATCCCAAGCTAGGCTCCCGCATGCCTGTGTACAAGTGCGGCTATGCTGACGGGCTGGAGCATATCGACTCCGATGGGTGCGTAACGGTGCCGTCAGGCCCCGGCCTCGGCGTTGAATACGATTGGGAGGGGATAGCCAAGTACAAGGACGGCGAGGTTGTTATAGAGTAGAGCGAACGCTCGTCCTTCTGTTCGCTCTAGCGCGAATTCGGCATACCCATAATATGCCTCGTGAATTGTTGATGCTGTGTGAGTACGGAGTTGATCATCCTTCAATTAATATCCTATACATCAACAACAAGCCAGGTATCGCACTGCTCAGAAAGGAAAAGACGAACGGTAGGATGTAAGTGAAAGCAGGCAAAACAGTGCTATATGAATTGCCTGTACTTGTTCGCAGTTGTTTCATCAGAAGCAATACTATCGCAGTCATACATAGAGGAATACCAACTGGCACCACTAGAATCGATAGCATGCTCGAAGAGTCGAAGGATAAAAGACCGAGGACGATTATTGCCAACCAAGCGACGAAAAGTATCGCATAGTATGCGCGTATGGTGGGACTAGAAGTGGGTGTGCCTTACAATTTCCTAACCAGATAAATACCCAACCCAATGCTCAAAATGGAATAGAGGGCACCTATGCAGGCATAATACCTTGCGTCCAGCCCTCTATTTCTTGCGGAGTTCGCGCATCTGCGGGAGATGTCGAGGGCGGTTAAGAACCCGGAGGCGTAAATGCCCAGCCAAGTCATGATGATCAAGATGACGGCTACACCGGCTGGGAGATGCCACCACTCAAATTGGTACACGGTCGTCATGACATACGCTAACATCAGAGTCTCTCACGGGGTTGTCCAATATGGAGTTGTCTAGTTCAGATAAAGCCAATGAACGATATTCTTCACCGAATGGTTATACAACTCACTGGCGGTTATGGTCATAAAACGGGCAATCGGGTAGAATACGCGAAATAGACGGAAATTGCCCTTGTCATTGCCGAGAGAACGTACAGGAGGAAGGCAGCATGAAATCTGATCGGGCGCTTGTGGCGCATCTGATGAGGCGCGCGGGATTCGGAGCGACGCCTGCGGAGCTTGACGCGCTGACAAGAGACAAGACCTACGAAGAGATTGTGGATGGCCTCGTCAACCCCGAGCAGTTCCCAGAGCTGGACGAGTCATTCATAGACCGCTATTACGGTGGCGAGCTTGTCGCCGTCCATGTGGGCAAGTGGCTGTACCGCATGGTGAACACGCAGCGCCCGCTCGAAGAGAAGATGTCGTTGTTCCTTCACCACATATTCCCCGTGGCCTGGGGCAAGAGCGAGCATGGCCCCTCACTGTACTCCGAGATTGCGATGTTCCGCAGGGTCGGCCTATCCGACATGAAGACCATCCTCTTGGAACTGTCGCGCGACCCTGCGATGCTCTTCTGGCTGGACAACAACGAGAACCACAAGGACGAAATCAACGAGAACTACGGCAGGGAACTGCTGGAGCTGTTCTCGATGGGTGTGGGCAACTACACGGAGAATGACATCAAGGCGGCTTCGAGGGCGTTCACCGGCTGGACTTTCAGGCAGCCGCTGTCGCTGTACCCGAACGGGCACTATCCTGCCGAGTTCATGTTCATCGAAGACGACCATGACTTCAGCGAAAAGACCTTCCTCGGCGAAACCGGCAGCTTCGACGGCGAAGACATCATAGACATCATCGTGCGGCAGCCGGCGACCGCGCGCTTCATTTCCCGACACCTGTACAACTTCTTCGTCGAGGACGAACTTCAAGTGCCTTCGTGGGCAACCGAGCCTCCGAGAAACGAGGCGGCAATACAGCATCTGAGTCAGGTGTTCCTCGATTCGGGCGGGCAGATGCGCGCGGTACTGAGCGCGCTGTTCAACTCGGATTTCTTCAAGAGCGCAAGGCAGTTCAAGAAAGTGAAAAGCCCGACCGAGCTCGTCGCCGGCGTTCTGAAGCAGACTGGCGAGTTCAGCGAACCCAAGCCGGGCATGTACCAGTTTGCCATGACCACGCTTAACGGCTCCCTTATCGAGGGGCCCATGGCAATTATGGGCCAGCGACTGATGAACCCGCCGACCGTCGAGGGCTGGCATACTGGCCACGAGTGGATCGACTCCGGCACGCTGAGCGAGCGCGTGGGCTTCGTGGAGAGCCAGTTCGAGGACATCGCCAAGCCGGGCGTTGCCGATATGATAGAGCGCATAGGCGAGCTTGACGCAGAGCCGTCCGAGCTAGTTGACCGCTGCCTGGACATCCTGGGAGGCATTGCCGTCAGCGAGCAGACATACTCATCGCTCGCGGACTATGCACAGGAGTTGCGAGACATCAAGGATGAAAACGACTCGGTTGGCGTGCATAACCTCCTGCAAATGACAGCTTCGACAGTTGATTACCAGTTTGCATAGCCGGTTCACATAGACTTAACTCGCATGGCATCGTCTGAAATAGACAAGATGGGGGACAAGATGACCACCAAGAAGAGGGAAAAGACGCTGGTTGTAGTGCAGCTCACAGGCGGCAACGACTTCATGAACACGATCGTGCCGTACAACAACCCGCACTACTACGACGCGCGCAAGACGGTCGTGATGAAGCAGGACGAAGTTCTGCCGATTAACGACGAACTGGCGATCAACCCGAACGCCGCGCCATTCAAGCGCCTCTACGACGAGGGCAAGATGGCAATTATTCAAGGCATCGGCTACCCGAATTCCAACCGCTCGCACTTCCGCGGTATGGACATCTGGCACACCGCCGAACCTGACCGCGTGGGCAACGAAGGCTGGCTCGGACAGGCGGTGCGCGACCTCGATCCGAACGCTGAGAACGTGCTGACCGGCGTGAACATCGGTATGGGGTTGCCGCGCGCGATGTCCGTGACCGGCGTTCCGGTTACCTCCATAGGGGACCTCGAAGGCTACGGCGTGATGACGCGCATCGAGCAGGAGAAGTTACGCGACAGGGCGCTTGAGGCATTCAAGGGCTTGTACGGGCAGGCGCTCGGCAGTGGCGCGGTCGCCGAGTATATCGGGCAGACGGGCCTTGACGTGTTGCGCGGCGCGGACATGCTCGCGGATGTAGCTGACAACTACAGTTCCGGCGTGGAGTACGCCGACAATCAGATTGCGAAGAACATGCGCGATGTGGCGCGGGTGCATCTCGCCGACCTCGGCACGCGCATATTCTACACTTCGCACGGCGGCTATGACACTCATGCGAACGAGATGCCCTCTCACCCGAAGCTGATGAACGACCTTTCCGGAGCTATATCCGACTTCCTCGACGATCTCGAAGAGCATGACGCCGGTGATGACGTAACGGTCTTCGTGTTTACGGAGTTCGGCCGCCGCATGCGTGACAACGGTAGTGGAACCGACCACGGTTCCGGCGGCGGCGCCTACATATTCGGCAAAAATGTGAAGGGCGGGCTGTACAGTGAGTATCCCTCGCTTGACCCGGCGGAATGGGAGCACGGCGAGGACCTGAAGCACACCATCGACTTCAGAGGCATCTATGGCACACTGCTGGAGCAGGTGCTTGATGTCGATGCCAAGCCTATAGTCAAGGGCGAGTACGAGCAAATTCACCCGTTTGCCAACTAGGTGATCATTCTCAGACGGCAAGGGGCCCAGACGGCAAGAGGCTTGTTAGTGAGTAGGAGCAAGATACTATGACGAGGCCATGGGGACTTCTGCGAGCGGGTTATCCATACCTGCGTACTCTTGGGATGCGGCGCGTTACGAACTACCCTGCGGACATCGCCTTCTCTAGGGACGGTGAAGCGCTTATACTGATGCGCTCTGAGGCCGGCTCGAGCATCCGGATATGGCCTATTGAAGACGCGGAAGCGCTGACTGATGACCTGAAGGGCATCGGCGGATACGGAACTGCTGAGGGCCAATTCGTCTGGCCCGTACAGATTATTACCGATGACGAGAGCAACATCTTTGTCAGCGACGAGGCAATTCACAAGATTTCACGCTTCAACCCGGAGGGCGAGTTCGAATCGCGATGGGGCACACAGGGCGACGGCAATGGTGAATTCGACGCACCCAACGGCATCGCGTTCGACCTTGACGGTAACATGGTCGTGGTCGATTCCAAGAACCATCGTGTGCAGCGATACACACCCGACGGCGAATACTTAGACGGCTTCGGCTCCCACGGCGACGGACCGGGGCAGTTTGAATTGCCATGGGGCGTCCACGTGGACGAGTTGGGAGATACATATGTTACCGACTGGGGTAACAACCGCCTCCAGATTTTCTCATCGGATGGCGAGCTAAAACAGGTTATCGGTGAGGCTGGTAGTGGGCAAGGGCAATTCAACAGGCCGACCGGCGTTGCCGTTGATGCACACGGCGACATCTATGTCGCCGACTGGGGCAACGACCGTGTGCTGATGTTCAACGCGGAAGGGCAATACATATGGAGCTTCACCGGTGATGCTACCCTGTCCCGCGTTGCGCGCACATACATGCTTACGAATGCGGTTCCCAACAGACTGCGCGAGATGGGCGACCTTGAGCAGGAAAAGCGTCTGCGCCGCCCACGCTCCGTGAGGATAGACAGCGAGTTCCGCCTCTTCATCCCGGACTACGAGTCGTACCGCGTGCAGATTTACCAGAAGGAAGCCATTGAGCTTGATCGCACGCAGTACGCTGAGCCTCTGCGGAACGTCACCCTCGAAGTTACATAAGCGGCTGGCAGATCGCAGGGCGATACATGTTCAGGGACGGTATGAGACTGCCGTCCCTTTTTTTGACGTTCGTTACAAACCTCTCCAGTCGAAATGGGCTATAATCGTGGTGGAGAGAATGTGATGTCGATGATTATCGAAAATACTGACGACTTTATACGCGTTCTGCGGGAGAATGAAGAATTCCGAGCCGCAGCAAGGCGCGAACTGTTGACGCAGGAGCTTTTGGAGTTGCCGCGCAGGTTCGCCGAATACGCAGCCGTAACTGATAAGAGACTGGACTCCTTGACCTCAGACGTGTCAGTTCTGAAGGAAGACGTGTCGG
>JAGGDZ010000175.1 GCA_024648655.1 Chloroflexota bacterium
GAGCGCGCCTCCGGTACCTAGGCGGTCGCGGGGGACTGCGCCCATTATCAGTGTCGCGTTTGCTGCCTGAAACACGCCCAGGCCGATGCCTCCCAATGCCATCCGCAGGGCGACATCGCCTACCCCCGACTGTGCCGTGAGGGTGCTGAACCAGAGCATCGTTGCAGCAGATACCATCAGCGCAGCAGTTGTGAGGTACGCCGGTGGCATTCTATCGGACAGCCACCCTCCTACGGGCGCGACGATGCCCGCTATTACCGGTGTCAGCATCAGCAAAAAGCCCAGCGCTCTCGCATCGACTCCGAGCACTTCCGAGACGTAGAAGGGCAGGATGAACAAGTTCACGAATGTTGACATAAACATTAGGAAGGACGCAGTGATGACGGGCACTAGGAGCGGATGAGTCAACATTCGTGGGTCGAGTATGGGATGCGCTACACTGCGCTCGAGTCGCACCAGCATACTAAGCGTGACTGCTGCTCCTACACCCAAGAGCGCCACCGGCGGCGACAACCAGCCTATTCTGCCGCCCAGCGTGAGAAACAGCACAAGGCAGGCGAGCCCGACCGCTGCGAGCACCGCTCCGCGCAGGTCGAAGCGTAGTGGCTTCTCCGGCTTGTACTCGACGAGTATCAACAGGGCAAGCAGTATCGTGATCAGCGTGAGCGGCACGCGGGCGAGGAATATAGAGCGCCAGCCGAAGGCGTCCACCAGCGCGCCGCCGCCGAGGGTTGCGGAGACCATTCCAAGCGTGGATATGGCGGACATCAATCCCAGCGCCCTGCCTCGCTCGTCCGACGGGAATATGGCGGTAATCAGAGCGGGGGCGGAGGCGACGATTAGGCCGTTGCCGATCGCCTGCGTCACGCGCAGCGCAAGCACGAATGAGAGTGTTGGGGCGAGTCCAATCAGGAGCACGGCGAATGCGTATGCAGCCAGCCCGATGACGTAGAAGCGCTTCAGTCCATATACGTCCGCTGCGCTGCCCAGTCCAAGCTGAAGGCTAGTGCTGCTGCCGACGTACAGGACGATGATCCACTGGACGGTACGTAGGTCTGTGCCGAGGTCGGCGGTGATGTCCGGTAGCGCGACGTTGACAGCAAGGTCGAGCGATGTCAGGAACATGCCGAGTGCGGCAGCGATGAGACCAAGCCACTTGTTCGATGCTCTAACTGTGGTAGTTTCCGTAACTAATTCCTACTTTGGAGGGTGGATGCACCACCGATTGCCCTTTGTCTCAATGAGTTTGCCGCTACTTACGAGGGCAGCGCCGGTGGGAACACCGCCCTCCCCGCAGCCTAGCTCAGCCTGCTCAAGGGCTGCCCTCATAAGTTCGTCCATTGATTGTACTCTTCCCCATCCCACCGAGTGGCAAACTCCCTCAAACGCTGTGCAGGATGGGATGACAGTTTCCTGAGGCGCCGTCCCAACCTTCCACTATCACAAGGGCGAAGACGCTCAAGGGAGTAGCGGGATGAAATGGGATGATTTCACCAGCCGAGCGCGTAGCAGGCGCGGCGGGGGTCTGCGCCTGCGCTGAGGACGCCGGTATCCGGGTCGCGCGTTGTTACGGTCGCGCCCATGCCGCAAGTTGCCGCCTGCACAAGCTCGCCGTGTCCCAGCGCTCTCAGCCTGTCCCAGTTCTCCACCGGGTAGCCCTCTTCGAGCGACACGCGGTTAGGGTAATAGACGTGCGGGTAGAAGGAATCGGGCACGCTCTCGGTAGCGAAGCGCGGCGCTTCCACCGCTTCCTGCGCGTTCATGCCGAACATCAGCGTGTTCAGCATGAGCTGCACGTTCGCCTGCGCCTGGTGGTCTCCGCCAGGGCAGCCAACGGTCATAACGGGCGTTCCGCCTTTCGACACGATGTAGTTGATGAGCGTGGTGCGAGGGCGCTTGCCCGGTTCCAGCCTGTTCGGATGGCCGTCGATGAAATTGAACATCTCGATGCGGGTGCTGATGGCTGCGCCCTGCTCCGGGAAGAACACGCCCTTGCTGAACGAGCCGCCGCTTGGGGTGGCGCACACCAGGTTGCCGTCGCGGTCGATGCAGGCGATGTGTGTAGTTCCGCTGCTGTTGCCGGACTCGCCTGCAGCAACGCCGACGGGAATCTGCGCCGTTCCGTTGGCAGGTCTGGTTACGCCCGAATACTTCCACGGATCGCCTGCGGCGGGCAGTTCGGGATTTGCGCGGGACGGGTCTATCTGCTGTGCGCGTTCCGCCGCGTATTCCTTCGAGATGAGCCCGTCTATCGGCACTGTCGCATAGTTGGGATCGCCGTAGAACGCCTCGCGGTCCGCGAAGGCGAGCTTGGTAGCCTCCAATACGGTGTGAGTATATGCGGGAGAGTTGTGCCCCATCGCCTTGAGGTCGAAGCATTCAAGGATGTTCAGGATTTGCAGCGCCATGATGCCCTGCGTCCATGTTGAATGGCTGCTAATCTCGTGTCCCATGAAGGTTGACTTGATAGGCTCGCCGTACTCAGCCTTATAGTTGGCGAGGTCGTCCGCATTGAGAATGCCGCCTACCTGCCGCGAGTACTCCGCAATGCTCTTGGCTATGCCTCCCTTGTAAAAGGCGTCGTGTCCGGCGCGTATGCCGTCAATCCGGCTGCCGTTGCAGGCGTTCTCCGCGGCGACCATCTGCTTCAGCATATTGGCGAGGTTCTTCTGCACAAGCATTGAGCCGGGCTGTGGCACTTCACCTTTGTCGAAGAATATGTTCATGCCGCCGGGCGGGAACATATCGAACTGCTGGCGCGTTCCGGGACTGTCCAGACGCTGCAGCATGTACTCGTAGTTCGGAAAGCCGAACTCGGCGTGGTGGATTGCCGGCGCAAGCGCCTCGCCGAGCGTCTTGGTGCCGTAGCGTTCCAGCATCGATGTGAGCGCGGCGATGACTGCCGGCACCGTGAAGGACATCGGCGCGTCCGGGCCCGGACCCGTCGGAATCTCATCGAAGCCCCGCGACTTGTAGAAGTCAACGGTCGCCTTTTCCGGCGCGGTGCCTTGTCCGCTCAGCGAGAGCAGGTCGCCGCTGCGGGAGTCGTACATCATGAATACGCCCTCGGCGAGTAGTGAATAGTTGGCGAGCGGCTCGGTAACGCCCGCCGCGAAGGTCGCTGCGACAATCGCATCGAAGGCGTTGCCTCCGTTCAGCAGCATTCGCATGCCCGCCATAGAGGTCAGGTAGTGGCCGCTGGAGATGACGCCCTGCGTGCCATATACAACGGGTCTGCCGGTTGGAGGGCGAACCGTATCCCCCTTGTCGATACTGAGATGGTTTTCGTAAGTAGGCATATCTTGTCCTTCCTGACCTGTCTAATCATGTATCCTGACGGCTATAATCTATCAATGCGGTATAGCGTGTCAAATGACTGTATCTACGGCCGTTTCCGATTTACCGCTGCCGCAGCTTTTCGAGCGAGAAGTCGTCGCTGTTCACCCAGTCTCGGCCAGCCTCTTCACGCTCCAAAACGTCGTTGGCGACAACAACTAGATCGCGCGCAATCTCGTCGGGTATGGTAACCACTCCGTTGGCGTCCGCGTGGATGAGGTCTCCGGGGTTCACCAGCACTCCGCTGATTCGCACCGGAACCTGCGCCTCCATGAAGCCGAAGTTGCCGTGCGCGGGCACCATGCCGGGCGCAAAATAGTGGAAGCCCATATTCCGCACCGTGTCCACATCCCGCACGCCGCCGTCCGTAACCAACCCTATCGCGCCGAGCCGCATGGACACAGTCGCCAAGCCGTCTCCGAAGTGGCAGCCATGCTTGGGCTTGGAGCTGAGATCTTTCAGCGCCAGCACGACGGGCTTGGGCGACGCCTCGATTGTCTCGAACATCTGGAAACGAGCCTCGCGGTCGTGAACCCTGCCGTGTGTAGTCGTGTCGAGCGTGGCGGTAACGGCGTATCCGACCATCACGCCCATCTCCGGGAACATGCAGCGAATGTCCCAGCCCATAAAGCCCTCTGTATTGCTGCGAATGTCGAAGTGCTCAATGGCGTTGGCGATGGTGGCGGTGTCTATCTGCCGCAGGGCGTCCAGCTCGGCGTCATTCAGTTGGTCTTGCATGGTAAAATCTCCATTGAAATCAATCTGTCTGTCGGGTAGTCAGTTTATCAGTTATCGGGATGTGCATGTTACTTTTCAACCCCGTAGAACTAGACGCCAATAGGCCGGACAAACGAACATCTGAGAAACTCAGCGAAAGGACGACTGAAAATGGCTGTAAACAGAGTGCTTATGACCGGGGCGACGGGATACATCGCAAATCAATTGCTCCCCACGTTCCGAGAGAGCTACGACATGGTGCTGGTGGATGTGAAGGAAGAGAACCCGCGCGGCGAGAAAGTAGAAGGCGTGCAGATAGCCAACCTGATCGATACGGATCGCAGCCGGTATGCCCACCTGTTCGAGGGTGTGGATGCAGTGGTGCACCTAGGGTACAAGCGCAGGCAAGGCGAACCGCTGGACCACTTCTTCGACGAGAACGAGAATGTGCAGATGGCGTACAACGTGCTGCGGAGCGCATACGACGCAGGGGTGCCTCGCCTCGCCATCGCAAGCTCAAACCACGCGGCGGACTGGTACGAGCACAACCTCATCCATACGCGCAAGATGGAGTCCCTAGATCCTTACAGGCTGGCGTTGTCCGACAACTTCTACGGCTGGGCGAAGGCGACTTATGAGCATCTGGGCTTCCTGTTCGCGTGCGGACTTGGGGGGTTCAATGACGACTCCGGCAGACAGCAGCATACGGGCGGCATGCCTTATCTACGCAAGACGGGCGTGGTGATGGTGCGTATTGGCGCGCCGCGTGAACTTGATCCGGCGATATACGTGGATGATCCGGACAACTACAAGCGCGACTTGGGAGCATACATCAGCCCGCGCGACATAACGCAACTGTTCCAGAAGGCGATAGAGACGCCGAACATCGAGAACGAGCACGGCGTACCGTGGCAGGTGGTGTATGGCATCAGCAACAACACGAGGGCGTTCTGGTCGCTGACGAGCGCGCGCAATGTGCTCGGCTACGAGCCGGAGGACGACTCCGAGGTCAGATTCGCTGACGATATTCGCAGGCTGCTGATAGACGGCGATGCGGATGGAGGTCGGGTTGGGTAATCTGCGTGCTGAAGACTTTCTTCCCACACTCCGCGACAGAGGCACAGGCACAGCGGAATTCAGAACGGTGTCCGATGAGATCGCGCGGCTGCTGTGCGCGGAGACGCTGGAGCGGCTGGGTCAGGGCAATGCTGACCGAATTATGCTTGTTCCCGTGCTGCGGGCTGGTCTGGCGCTGCTGCCGGCGTTTGCGAGTGCGATGCCGGCAGCTCCTGTGGCGTTTGTCGGCATCGCGCGCGACGAGGAGACGGCGCTGCCGGATTTATACTACACGCGATTTCCTGCGGTGATGCCTCCTCGCGCTCTTATCATAGACCCAATGCTCGCCACTGCGGGGACGGCGTGCATGGTGGCGGACATGCTCATGCGCGAGGGGCTGCCTGCGGATGCCATTCATTTTGTGGGCGTGCTTGCGTCGCGCGAAGGGCTGGTGCGTCTCGCCGGTGTAATTCCATGCACCAACATCAGTGTCGTCGCGGTTGACCCGGAACTTGATACGCGGAAGTTCATCGTTCCGGGCATCGGAGACTATGGAGACAGGTATTTTGGAACATAGCGCAAAGGTGTGCCAGGATGAGCAGGATGGGAACTCTCAGGCGCTGCTGTGATAGAATGGCGGACGAATGATAAAGCTGACAAGGATCGGGAGGAATGTCATGAGACCAAACACGCTAAAACAGAAGCTGGATGCGGGCGAATCCACGCTGAGCACACATATACTGTCGGCATGGCCCTCTGTGGTGGAGGCAATCGGGCATACGGGCATTTACGACTATGTGGAGTTCGTTGCAGAGTACGGCTCGTTCGACCTGCACGACCTCGACAACCTGTGCCGCGCAGCCGAACTCCACGGCATGGGATCAATGATAAAGATTGACCAGAGCCACCAGGCGTTTCTGGCGCAGCGCGGCATCGGTGCTGGCTTTACGAGCGTCCTGTTCACCGACTGCCGAAGCGCCGCCGATGTGCGCGAGTGCATCCGACAGGCAAGACCCGACACGCCTAACGACAATGGCATGTACGGCGTGGCAACCCGCCGCAACACATACATGGGCTATGGCGGCTCTCCGGAGTACGTTGACTCCCTCAACGATATCGTAATGGCGGTGATGATCGAGAAGAAGGGCGCGGTTGACGAACTAGAGGAGATTCTGGAAATACCGGAACTAGATATGGTGCAGTGGGGCGGCTCGGACTTCTCGATGAGCATCGGCAAGCCGGGCCAGCGCAACGACCCCGAGGTTGTTGCCGCTCATGACAAGACTTTCAAGACGGCAATCAATATGGGCGTAGCGCCGAGAGCGGAGATTCAGTCGCCCGACGAGGCGAAGCGGTATCTCGACATGGGTGTGCGCCACTTCTCCATAGGTACCGACCTGGCGATCCTGTACGGCTGGTGGAAGAGCAACGGAGAGGCTCTGCTGCGCGCAATGCAGGGCGAATAAATCTCCAACGACTACGAAATAGCGAAAAGGCGGGACAGCCTTCGGGAACCGGCGCTCCCCCTTTTCGCTTACCGACGCGTCTCAAATGGCACTTAGTGCATCACCAAGCCGCCGTCCACGTTGAACGCCTGCCCCTTCACTGGCGAGCCGTAACGCAATTGCCCTGCCCATTCCCTGC
>JAGGDZ010000359.1 GCA_024648655.1 Chloroflexota bacterium
CATCTAGGCTGGAACGCTTTCATCGGGAGTTGAGGCGTCGAGAGCGAATGGGCACTGGATGGACTATGCACAACCTGCTCGTACTGTTACAAATACGTGGACTTCTTCAATCAATCACCTGAATGGAAACGCTATCACGGGCCGGAACGGGCTGGATCTCAGCTTCTGAGCAAGCCGTAAACGCGCTTCGGCTCTACGAGCACTATCACCGCTTCCTGATCGATCATCGCCTGGTCGTACTCCTCCCAGTCCGGATGCTCCGTGTCGCTGCACGCCATATAGACAGTGCGAAGCATCACTCTGCACTCCTCTGCATCCATATTGCCGTAGTCATAGAGTGACGCCGTACCTTCCACGGACACCCATTCTCGCCAGTCATCCGTAACGCACAGTACCGTGCAGTTGGGGTCGCGCCGCAGGTTGCGTATCTTCTGCGACCTCGGATATACCGACACGAACGCAGCTTTGCCCTCATACGCGCCGCATACGACTATGCTCGAATGCGCCGCCCCGTCAGGCCTCTGCGTGGCTATCACGCCCCTGTGATTCTTCTCCATAAACGGCTTGACTCGCTCGAAATCCATCTCCTACCTCCTTTATTTGACAAAAGGTTCTGTCTGATCCTCCAGGGCACTCTAATGGCATGCACATCGCAAAGCAATGTGTTAGCTGGAAGACTGTCGATGGGGGAATAACCCACATCGGTGCTCTCGTCCGAAATCTGCAATTCACCTGATTGGTATTCACACTCGAAAGCCACTATCATGAACTGACATGAACTGAATAAGGTTGCCATCAGGGTATGCGCCAATGACATTGTGCCGAGGGTCCGAGTACATACTTCCACCAGCCACCTTACAGCCACCTTACCCGCGTTCTTATTCCTGTCTCTTCCCAAATCCACGGATTGCGCCTTGCTCCACCCATTCCCCGACATCAATATAGCCTAACAGCAGTCCCCACCAGCCGTTGTCCGCGCGCTCCTGAAGCAGAGTCCCTCCACGAGTATTGAACACTATTCGACTGGCTGCAGCGTGTATCGCGTCCGTCATTCGCGTAACTCGGCTGCCTGTGTCATCGTACCACTCATCAGGAAGATTATTTCCGGCGAACGCCATCAATCGTCGAGCGCAAAATGAAAGCAAAACGGAATCCGTATCTATTTGTAAGCCGCGCCCACAATGTTAGGAATTGTAACAGGCAGACCCACCGATAGGTCGAACGCTTCTAGATCAATGCTTCTGAATCCGGCACTTTGAATTGATGCCGTTAGGTCACGATTCAGATTGCATCCCGTTGTGAAACACTTCCACATAGGATTGAGCTTATGCTGCCACCAGCGTCCGCGCGAGCGAGGAGACAACACATGCTCGTAGAAAAGGAACGCGCCATCAGGCTTGAGGACACGCCGCGCTTCACGGATAACGGCGTCCGAGTCACGCACCATGCACAGCGTCAAAGTGGTAACAACCGTGTCGAAGCTCGCGTCGGCAAAAGGAAGGCTTTCCCCAACTTGCTGAACTATGATGGCATCGCGCTTTTGCTTGGCAATGTTCCGTCTCAAACGCCTGATCATGTGGCGATCAGGTTCGATGAAAACGATGTTTGAGGCTTGCGGATAGTAAGGCAGGTTCGCGCCCGTGCCGCCGCCGATCTCCAGCACATCGCCGCGCGCCATTCCGGCGGTGCGCTTGCGATATGGAACGACGCGCCCTTCCACACCGGAATTCAGCAGATCATAGCCTGCCGCAAACAGGCGTTTGCTAAAGGTCATGGTAGTTTTGTTGCACTTACTTTTGACTTGGCATGTCGTTCAGCCTGCTCCGAGTCGGTCTCCGGCAGGTTCAAGCCGGTCCAAGGCTCGAATTCTCGTAACCTTTCTATCATAAAGCCTATCATATTGCCTTTCGGGATCGTATCTTGTCTTGCAGAAACACGGTAACCGTCCCAAGTCTGGGAACCGAATATGACAGGTACAAGACGACATCAAGGCTGGAGCGCTTTCATCGGGAGTTGAGGCGTCGAGAGCGGATGGGCACCGGATGGACTGTGCACAACCTGCTGGTACTGTTACAAATGCGCGGGCTTCTTCACTCAACCACCTGAATGGAAACGCTACCTCCCATACAAACCAATCCTTGACCGCCCTCCGCGCTGATGTTACGATTGCCCCACAGGCAGCAGCGTCTGCATAATGAGGCATTATCGCCCGGAGGTGTAACGGTGACAACAACTCCTCTTATCGAGGTTTCAGACTTGGCTTCTCAGAAGCTCGAAGAGATACTGAACGAGCAGGGCGAAACCGGCGCTTTGCTGCGGATGATGGTCGTGCCCGGACCCCACGGCAGCTTCCAGTACATGCTCGGCATGGAGCGGGAGGCGAAGGTGGACGATCTCGTTATCGACGCTCCCGGCGTACAGGTCCTCGTTGATCCTGAAAGCGCTCCCCTTGTGGAAGGCGCGCAG
>JAGGDZ010000138.1 GCA_024648655.1 Chloroflexota bacterium
CTCGTCTGCTGCCAGATGAATCCAACCTCGTCGCGCCTGTAAAGCTCCGTCTCGTTTGGCGTCATTCGCAGCAGGTCTTTGTCGCCCACGCTCACGCGCCCGGCAGATGGCGTATCGTAGCCGGCGAGTATATTCAGAAGCGTACTCTTGCCGCTGCCACTCGCCCCGACGATTGCCACAACCTCGCTGCGCTGCACATTCAGGTCGAGTCCGCGCAGCGCAACGACTTCAAGGTCCGCGATCTTGTATATCTTGAACAGGTCTTCGCAGACGATATACGCCTCCCTGTTCGCATATGTCATGTCTTTATCCCTTTCTCTGCTCGCCCCATATATGCTATGCGCCGCTCACTTGGCTCAGCGTACCTCGCCGATATAAGCCATATCACATCTCCGTCGTAAGGATATGCGTATGACACTACGAACACCTTGTCGCCCACGCCGTTCAAAATCTTGAACCTTTCCTCGTAATATCCCGCCGTAGTCATCCTCCACGATAGCAATGGGGGCTTGAAAGACAGGTTTGGCAAGATTGAGCCGTGTTTTCCGCAGTCCGGTTCGTTCTTTTCCTAGTCCCGATCAAATCCTAGTCCCGATCAAACTGCAATCTGTCTGCTTCAAGCTGCCAGACTTCAGGATAAAGAACGAAAGTATTCTACCAGACTTGGAATGATGCCAATGGATGTGTTCACCTCATCCTGTCAATCCTGTACATCGATATCAGCAAAACTACGCCGCGTCCGGCTCTATCATCCCATAGTCACCGTCCGCCCGCCTGTACACCACGCTGTACTTATCCGTCTCCGTGTTGTGGAATAGGAAGAAGTCGTGGTCGAGCAGTTCCATCTCCATTATAGCCTCCTCGACGGTCATCGGCTTCATTGCGAATTGCTTCACGCGCACGAGGTTGCCCAGTTCCTCTATCGCCTCTTCAGCCTCATCTTCAATCACCGCGTCCAGCTCTTCGAGCAGCGCGCCCGCATCTTCGCGAATAGCCTGGCTCCGAGCAGACCTGCGCGCCTGCGAAGTCCTGTATGCTCTTCCCTTGTACCGCCGAATCTGCTTGTCCATCACATCCGCCACAGCATCAACCGCCGCGAACAGCGTCAGCCCGCTCTCTTGCCCGCGCAATGTGGCTCTGCTCGCGCTTATCGTCATCTGAGCCACGAACCTGTCCGTCTCAGACCGGGACGCAGTGCGCGATAGCTCCAGTTTCGCATCAGCCCGTTCTCGCAGATGCCGCTCCAGGCGCGCCACCTTCTTCTGAATGTAATCCTCAGACCTCTCACTCAGCCTCATATTCCTCGCAAGTATCTGCATCTCCATAACGCACTCCTCTCGCATCATCTTTGGCAGAGTCGATAACGTTGCCACTCGAATATCGGTGAACTTTCATTCTCTTTCATTCTATCCCTTTCATTCTATTGGCTAAGAACTACGATGTTCAAGCGCCAAGCGGCATCCACGCTCTCAACTTGAAAAAGCGTAAGGTAAAATTTTAGTCATTCAATGTGAATTGTGTTAAAATCAGGCGGTCTAAATCTAGTATGCAAACCCTGCCTCAGACGGCATGCAATGCGCGGAGCGAGATGATAATCGGAGTTCTCGAAAGGTACCGAGACTACCTTCCCCTCACCGCCAATACGCCCATCTTCACTCTGGGCGAAGGCGACACGCCTCTTGTCAAGTCTGACAGCATAGCCGAAGAAGTCGGCTGCGACGAACTCTACTTCAAGCTCGAAAGCTGCAACCCAACAGGGTCCTTCAAAGACAGGGGAATGGTTGTAGCCGTTGCGAAGGCGCTCGAAGAGGGCGGCGACACCATCGTCTGCGCCTCCACTGGCAACACCTCCGCATCGGCCGCTGCATACGGTGCGCGCTGCGGTCTATCAACAGTTATCGTCGTACCAAAAAACTATGTCGCGCGCGGCAAGCTCGCACAGGCAATCACCTACGGCGCGCGCATCATGCTCATCGACGGCGGTTTCGACGACGCCCTGAAAATCGTCCGCGAACTCGCCGCAAAGCATCCCGTTGTGCTCGTCAACTCGGTCAATCCGTACAGGTTGCAAGGGCAGAAGACCGCAGCATTCGAGATTGTGCAGGACCTCGGCGCTGCGCCCGACCACCTCTTCGTACCCGTGGGTAACGCGGGCAACATCACCGCATACTGGATGGGATTCCAGGAAGCTCACCAAATGGAATGGACCGGCACCCTGCCCAAAATGATGGGCTTCGAGGCGGAAGGGGCGGCCGCGATCGTCAAGGGGCATCCCATCGAGACCCCCGATACCGTAGCATCGGCAATCAGGGTCGGCAATCCCGCAAGCTGGACTAAGGCAATTATGGCGCGGGACGATTCCGGCGGTACCATCGATTCGGTTACTGACGACGAGATATTGGAAGCATACACATTGATGGCGCGAGAGGAAGGTATCTTCTGCGAACCGGCGTCAGCCGCCTCAGTTGCAGGCTTGCTGAAGCTGGCTCGCGGCGGCATGCGCCTGAAGCAAAGCAAGGTCGTCTGCGTAATCACCGGCAGTGGACTGAAAGACCCTGACACCGCCGTCGGAGTCGAGCCGCTCCATATGGACGAATACCCAGCCGACATCGCATCTATCGAAGACGCCATGGGACTTGCATAGTTGGACTACGACAGGATCCAAAACGCGGTAAGAGATGTGCTGGTTGCCATTGGCGAAGACCCCCAGCGCGAAGGCTTGGTGGACACGCCCCGGCGAATAGCCGAGATGTATGGTGAACTCTTCGCAGGAATTGGAAAAGACCCCGCAAGCGTACTCACTGCCGCCTTCAGCGAGGACTATGACGAGACCGTAATCCTCCGAGACGTTCCTTTTCACTCCATTTGCGAGCATCACTTCCTGCCTTTCTTTGGCACAGCTCAGATCGCCTACATCCCCACCGGACGAGTCGCAGGGGCTTCCAAGCTTGCCCGCGCGCTCGACATTCTCGCGAGCAGGCCGCAAATTCAGGAGCGACTCACAGGGCAGCTTGCGGACACGCTCTACGACGCATTACAGCCGCAAGGCGCCGCGGTAATCATCAGCGCAGAGCACTTGTGCATGTCAATACGCGGTGCGCGCAAGCCGGGCAGCAAAATTGTTACCGTTGCATCAAGAGGAAGCCTCAGGACGCAGGCAGCCGAGCGTCAGGACATCCTAGCGCTACTCAGGGAGACCCAATGACCATTAGCATACGGAAAGAGAATTTCGACAGCATCGCCGACGAATGGGAGTGTATTCTCCCTTACACCGGCGCAAATACCATCTTCATCACCCCTTGGTGGCAGCAGCTCTGGTGGCGGCGATACGGCGACGCGGAAGCCCAACTTGAGATTTTCTCAGTACGAAACGGCGACTCCCTGCTGGGTATCGCTCCGCTGATGATACGCGGCGATACCCTCTCCTTCCTGGGTGACACCGACCTTTTCGACTACCATGACTTCCTAGTGCGTAAAGGCTGCGAGGACACCTTCTATACCGCGCTCTGGCAGCAAATAGAAGCGATGGATTGGAGTACGATGGAGCTGAAATCCCTCCGCGAGAGCTCCGAAACCCTCAGCCGCTTCCCAGAACTCGCGGAAAACAACAGCTGGATGACAAGCATATCAGACGAGGATGTCTCCCCCTATGCGAACTTGCACTCCTCTTGGGACGAGTATGTCTCCGGTCTCCGAAAGAAAGACCGCCACGAACTCCGACGCAAGCTCCGCCGCCTGAAAAACGGCAACTACGCCACCCAGTACGCTCTGCACAAGCCCGACGAAATTGCCGACGCTTTGCCCGAGTTCTTCAGACTCATGCGCGCCAGCAGACCTGACAAGGACGATTTCTTGACTCCGGACCGCGAACAGTTCTTCAGAGACCTCGCTCAAGAACTCGCGTCACGAGACCAGTTCAAGCTCTTCTTCCTGGAACTGAACGATGTCTGCGTGGCATCCTGCATCTGTTTCGACTATAACGGCAGCTATCTGCTCTATAACAGCGGCTATGACCCCGAATACTCCGCTCTGAGTGTAGGGCTGCTAAATAAGGCGCTGTGCATACAGGACGCTATTGAATCCGGCAAAAAGTCCTTCGACTTCCTGCGCGGCAACGAACGATACAAGTACAACCTGGGCGGCACTAATCAGACCATCCACGAACTAGTCATCCGGCGTCCATAGACGTGCGTGCCATGTCATCTTCGCGGCAGTCGGACGAAGAGTCTGCGCTCAGAATTGCCCTGATCTGCTACCACAGCTGTCCGGTGGGACGGCTTGGCGACACAAAAACCGGCGGCATGAACGTGTACGTCCGTCAGATTGCCGGCGAACTCGCGTCAAGAGGTTGCAAGGTCGATGTTTTCACGCGCACGCATGACCCCGATGAGCCGCAGATAGTTCCTATCGGCGATGATGCCCGCGTCATCCACCTGGAAGCCGGTCCCCCCGACGCCGCACTCGACGACCTTCACTCTTACACCTCGGCGTTCTCCCGGGCAATCTCCCTCTTTGGGCGGCGTGAAGGCATCCGGTACGATCTCATCCACAGCCACTACTGGCACTCCGGCATCATCGCCATCGAACTCAGTAGCCTCTGGAACTCGCCCCACTTCGCCACATTCCACACCCTTGCCCGCACCAAGCAGCGCGCCCGCGCAGGCGAGCTGGAGTCAGATCTCCGTGCTCACGCCGAGCAACGCATCATCGACTTGGCGCACGCTGTCATCGTATCGACACACATCGAAAAAAACGACATCGCCAAACTCTATCAGATTAACTGCACTCCCATCGAAGTTATACCGCCGGGAGTGAACACCGAGCTGTTTCACCCTACAGACACCCGCATGGCTCGTCAGAAGTTGAACCTGCCGGACAAGCGGACCATATTATATGTCGGGCGCATCGAGCCTCTGAAAGGCTTGGATATCTTGCTGAGGGCAACCGCTCTCCTAAACGAAGGCGCCGGCGCAAACTTACTCATAGTGGGCGGCAGCCTCCAAAGGGACGCTGAAATAGAGCGGCTAAACACGCTTGCAAACAGTCTCAATATAAGTGATATAGTTACTTTCACCGGCTCGGTTGACCAAGAGCAGCTGCCGGACTATTATAATGCCGCCGACGTATTTGTCCTGCCCTCTTGGTACGAAAGCTTTGGGTTGGCAGCACTTGAAGCGATGTCATGCGGCACTCCCGTTATAGTCTCAAGGGTCGGCGGCTTGACAACATTTGTAGAACATGGCAAGACCGGCTATCTGGTTCCCTGGCGATGCCCGGAGGCTTTTGCGAGAAGTCTGGAAATCCTGCTCGAAAACCCCCCGCTAAGGAAGGCAATGGGCAGAGCCGCAAGACACAAGGCTATGCGCTTGAGCTGGGCGGCTATGGCAATCGCTTTGCTTGCCTGTTACAATCGTTTCACTGACTAGGCGTTACTGGCGTTGCGGGAGGATGAGCATGAACGGCTCAACTTCACACATTCCCCCTCAGAACGACCTTGAACCTGAGGAAGCTCGCCGTCCGTCCCTGCATATTCGCATGGAGCGCCACTTTTGGGGACGCGTTCTCTCAGGTTTCCTTGTCCTGCTCCCGCTCATCATAACTGCTTGGATACTGGTTTTCGCATTTCACCAGATCGACGGTCTTTTTGGCAGGCTTTCGCAGGCGCTCATCAGAGCCACTCCCCTCAACGAAAGCTTTCCCATGACGGCAGCTTTCTTGGCGGGGATCATTAGTGTCCTGTTCGGTCTGGCGCTGCTATACTTCTTCGGCACTATGATGACTCTGAGGGTCGGCCGATTGGCAGTGGATGTGAAAGTCGCCGTTCTCTCCAACATCCCCGTCGTCAAGAACATCTACGGTGTGGCAAAACAGGCGACCGACAGTCTCACAACCCCGTCAGGGCAAGAAGTCAACCGTGTAGTCCTCGTCGAGTGGCCCCGTCCCGGTCTGTTTGCGCTCGGCTTCACCACCGGGCACTCCCATGCGAGCGAACCCGACGACGCTGTACTTGTCGTCGTGTACATCCCCACAGTGCCTAATCCCACATCGGGGAATCTGGCATTCGTGCGAGAGGAAGAAGTTTACGCGACCGATATGACAATGGAAGAGGCGATGAAGATTGTCTTTTCCGGCGGTGTAGTCCTACCCGAAACCATGAAGATGCACCAGACCGCTAAGTTCCGACGCATTGCGCCTCCCAGCTAACGGAACCTCTTCTCGTACCACACGCTACTGCCCACCTTGCGGAAGCCCAGCTTCAGGTATAGCTCCCTAGCCGGCGTGTTCTCAGACTCCACCTCCAGGTCCACGTACTTCACCCCTCGCTCCACAAGATGCGCGATGCCCGCCGCTACTACCGCTCTGCCGATGCCGCGTCCTCTGTACTCCGGGCGGACTCCGGTCATTGCGATGATGCCGTTCGGCTCGCGCTCGTCCGCAAAAAACATCGTCCAGTTGTACGCTGCCGGCTTGCCGCCCTCCGTGATCAATAAAATGCCCTCCGGACCGCCGCTGTTGTGCTTCACCCGTGATCTTATCTGCTCTACCGTATTCGGGCTGAAGCCCCAGTTCTCCTCGAATGCCACATTCTGCAAGTCCGTCAGAACCTGCTCGTCCTGACCCATCACAAGCGAGCGTGTAGCGAAGCCCGCTGGCAGATTCACCTCAGGCACTTCCTCCTGCTGCCAGCGCATCTTCCACAAGCTCTTCACCACATCCATGCCATGACTTGAAAGCAGATGCTGCGTGTCCGAATGAGTAACGCCTGCCTCCACGTGTAGCGAGCCTACTCCCAGCTCCTCGGCATGCTCCACCACACAGCGCATGAGCGCCCGACCGATACCCTTGCCGCGATGCTCCTGCAAGACTCCTCCACTCGCCACTGCTCGCGAAATTGGCTCTTCGTATGCAACCAGCGAATATCCTACCAACTTGCCGCTATCCTCCGCGATGAAGCAGTGCCGTTCAGGATCGCACCCGGGTACAGTCAGCATTCCCTTCATCGCATCAGTACCCAATTCCCGGGGCGTGCCGCGCATACCGCCGATGTCATTGAACAAGCCGGTAATGGCTTCCAGGTCCGCCCACTCGAATTTCCTGATCCTCAATGCCGCCAACTTTCTCGTCAGTAATAAGCATATAGTGCCGATTCATGCAGAATATAGTCCTGCTGCAAGTCTCACGATTGTATCAGAGCCAATCGGCACCTGTCATTTCGGACCGCCCCATAGATTAGCACGCAAAAGTTCCTTCCCTTGCCCCCATTCCTTACCTTGCCCCCAGTGGGACAAACGACTTATCATGGCACTCGACAGAATTTACTTGTTTACTTGAAGAGAGGCGAAAATCTACATGTTCGAAAGACCCGAAAGAGCAATGCTCGTCATCCCGCATCCCGACGACGCCGAAGGTGGTGTCGGCGGCACTGTCGCCAAATGGGTCGCCGAAGGCACTGAGGTCGTCTTCGTCCTCTGCACAAACGGCGATAAGGGTACGAGCGATCCCGATATGACCACCGAAAAGCTCGCTGCCATCCGAGAAAAAGAGCAGGCGGCAGCCGCAGAACATCTCGGCGTCAAAGAGGTCATATACTTACGCTACGGAGACGGCGAACTCGAAGATACCTCCAAGTTCCGAGGCGAGCTTGTCAAGGCAATCAGAAAGCACAAGCCCGATGTCGTCTTCTGCACCGACCCTTTCCGGCAGACTTTCTACCTGCACCGCGACCACCGAATCTCCGGGCAGGTCACGATTGACGCCGTATTCCCTTATGCTCGAGACTTCCTGCACTACAACGAGCACATTCAACAAGGCTTGGAAACGCACAAGGTTGGCGATGTCCTGATGTGGGGAACCGAGCATCCGGACACCTTCATAGACATCACCGACACCATCGAGGACAAGATAAACGCGCTCAAGAAGCACGCCAGCCAGGTCGCAGGCTCAGGCAGGGACGTTGACCATTTCGTCAAGGTCAATGCCCAGAATCAGGGACGCATGGCGAACATGCCCTATGCCGAAGGCTTCAGGCGCATACAGTTCCGCCGCTAATCGGTTCATCAGTATGCCGGTTAGTCAGATTGACACATCAGCGTGCCGATTAGCTGAAAAACTGACAGTCTGAAAGACTCTTGTACGACCTTCACGCCCACATCCTGCCCGGCATAGACGACGGTCCCGCCGCAATCGAAGACTCCATCGAGATTGCGCGCATCGCCGCAGCCAATGGCACGCGCGCCATGCTGGCAACACCTCACCGCAAGGACGTAACCGAACTGTCATCCGTGGAGCGCATCCGCGACCTGACCGCAGAACTCGGTTGCCGTATCCGCGAAGAGGGCATCCCCTTGTCTCTCACGCTCGGCATGGAGAATCACATCGACGCCGCGCTGCCCGCGGATGTCGCGGCAGGAAAGGCGCTCACGATGAACGGCTCGCGTTACATTCTCGTCGAGATGCCCTTCTTCGGCGACATCGAGGAGCATGACTATGTGGAGGACGCGCTGCGAGAACTGCAAGCGCAGCGAATGATACCCATATTCGCGCATCCGGAGCGCATCGAAGCCTTCCAACGACAGCCCGAACTGCTCGAACGCTACATCGGAATGGGTATGCTGAGCCAGCTTACGCGCGGCAGCCTGCTTGGGGACTGGGGTGAGGAAGTTCGTAACTTCTCCATCCAACTGCTGCGTAAGGGCATGGCGCATATCCTGTCTTCCGACACTCACTCGCCGCGCCCGCCACGCACACCGGAATTAGGCGAAGCCGCCAAAGTCGCAGCACAAATCGTAGGCTGTCATGAAGCCAAAGCAATAGTCTTCGACACACCTCGCGCCATCCTCAACGACGAACCCCCATCCTACCCATCCCGTTAGCCTCTGCTACTCGTCAAGCCACCCTATTATCTTCGTCGGCGTAATCGTGAGCAGGCAAAACTCCATCTCCTGCAGCGCTTGTCGGATGTATATTTCTCCTTCGACTTCACCCTTGTAGTGTATCGCCATCGCGCGCACTTCATCCGGAATCCCTTCATCAGAAATTTCCGCCGTGCCGTTCACGATGACATACCCATACGGCGCTTCCTGGGTCGCAACAGACACCGCAACCCTTGCATCCTGCTGTATGTTACGCACCTTCACCGCCGTCGTCTGCGTGAACACCTTCACCACATCCCCGTCCCATCGAAACCACACCGGCGCCACATGAGGCGACCCGTCCGGATTCACGGTCGCAAGGTCCGCAATCATCGGACGGCTCAAGTATTCATCAATCTGTTCAGGACTCATAGCTTCACACTCCACATCGATCGTAAATATCGGAAAGCCCCCAGAAAGCCCCCAAGACAAAGAATTCATCAAACTGCTCTGCTGTCATCAATTTGCACTCTCCATTACTGGGGTAAGTTCAGGAAACCTGTCGCACACTTCATCCCAAATCAACTCACTCACCCGGCGTTCAGGCAGCGTAGCATCTATCACGCAGAACCTATCAGGCTCATTCGCCACCAGTTCAAGGTAGCCTTGTCGCACGCGCTCGTGAAACTCCAACGGCTCATCCTCGAACCGCGCCCCTTCTTGCGCCCGCGCCTCACCCGCGTAAAGAATGCTGTCGTCCAGTCTGAACCCTAGCTGAAGGTCTCCAATGCGCGTCAGCCCGTTCACGGGTGGTAGGTCCAGAAGAAAGGTCAAGCAGGGCATCGCCCCCCGGGTGGCGAGGGCATTCACAACGGCAACCTGCTCAATCGGAATCCCACGTCCGTATCCTTGATATGCCGATGTAGAGTCCACATATCTGTCCGCAATCACGACTGCATTGGGCTGTGCGAGAAAGGATTGCAGCACCTTGAGAACAAGTTCGGCACGCGCCGCCGAAAACAGAAACAGCTCGGCCTCGGCAGAGATGGCACGCTCGCCGAGAAGACCGCGTTTAAGGATATCCCTAACATGCCAGCCCAGTTCAGTGGAACCCGGCTCGTGAACGAACTCCACTGCAAGCCCGCTATTTCTGAGCCTCTCCGCCAGAATCTCAGCCTGCGTGGACTTCCCGCTGCCCTCGCCTCCCTCGAACGATATGAACACCGCCATGTCCATTACCGCCTGTACATGACCACGTGGCGTTTCGGCTCTCGCCCTTCGCTCGACGAATAGACTCCGCGCTCATTCGCAATCTTGTGCTGCAAGTGCCGCACATACGCCGCCTGAGGGCTGAGTTTCACCTGCATCTCGCCCTCTTCTAGCCGCGATGCCGCCTGCTCTGCCTCATCTATCGCCTCTGAGTGCTCCAACTCCATCTGTGCGTCCTGAGACTGCTTTCGCATCAGCGCCTGGACAAACTGCTGAATCTGCGCCAGCGTGTTCTTGCGAAGCACATAAACAGGCTTGCCACGCTGCTCTGCCAGCTGCAATGCTTGCGTGCTGCGCCGATAGTAGTTCTTCGTAGTCAGCAGCATATCTGCCTTGCCGAGGTCGGCTACCAATTCCACAGGCGCGTTGATGCCTCTTACCGCCTGCATCAGCTTACCCTTGTTGATGCCATAGGGTAGTATGCTGACCGTCTTCATCGGAGCTAGGACCGGCTGCTCCTCAGGCGTTGACACTCCCCATGCGCGCCTGGGCGTTTCACGCCTGTCCCGTCCGTTACGGCTCTCTCCATTGCCGTTGAACAGCGACGGCACTTTCGCCTCGGCGTGCGAGCGCTGCAAGCGTCCCAGCTCGTCAACAGTACGCAGTTGCGGTGAAATCGGATGCCCTCTCAGCATTCGGTCAACCACATCCGCCACATCTTCATGCACCACAACTTCGTTCCAGCCCTGTATCTCCACTAGAATATCGAACGTCGGCGGCGCGCGCCGCTCTCTTACGGTCTTCTGAGTCCCTCGCCGTCTCGCCTCGATGTCACCGAGCGTTACTGCCTCTACGCCGCCCACAAGGTCCGACAGCGTTGGGTTCATGATGAGATTGTCTAGGGTATTGCCGTGCGCCGTAGCGACAAGCTGCACGCCCCGCTCTGCAATCGTCCGCGCCGCGTCCGCGTCCGCTTCGATACCGATCTCGTCTATGACGATGACCTCCGGCATGTGGTTCTCAACGCCTTCGATCATCACCGCATGCTGCAATGCCGGAGAGCGCACCTGCATGCGCCGCGCCCTGCCGATCCCCGGATGCGGAATGTCGCCGTCCCCGGCTATCTCGTTGGACGTATCCACGATGATGACGCGCTTCAGGGCATCGTCCGCGAGCACACGCGCAATCTCGCGCAGCATCGTCGTCTTGCCTACGCCCGGCTTGCCCAGCAGCAGAACGCTCTTGCCGCTCAGCACAAGGTCTTCGATTATGCGTATAGTGCCGTACACCGCCCTGCCAACTCGCAGGGTCAGCCCCACCACCTTGTCGGAACGATTGCGTATCGCCGATATGCGATGCAGCGTTCGCTCAATGCCAGCCCTGTTGTCCTCGCCGAACGAACTGATATTCTCTATCACATAGTCTATGTCCGACTGTGTAATTTCTTGGTTCGAAATCACGAGGCTCTCGCTCAGAAAGCGCGCTTCAGGCTCTCGCCCCAGGTCAAGCACCACCTCCAGAAGTTCGGTGACATCCTCGCGTCCCAGAAGCAACTCTCGGATGTACGGTGGCAGCGTATCGATCAAAGATTCAAGGTCAGTGTCCAAATGTGTTCTTAACAACTGAGTCAAGGAACCTCCTCGGCATCCATTTTGACCGGCTATTCAACTCCTTACACTTTACCACAGCATTGCAAATCTGCGTGAGACGGCAGCGGATCAGATTCGCTCATTTCGGCGCTCTAGCCATTCGCACAAACATCTCATGAATCCGCGAGTCGCCTGTGAGTTCGGGATGAAACGCGGTCGCCAGCATCCTGCCCTGACGCACTGCAACAGGGCGTCCGTCATCCAGAGCCGCCAGCACCTTCACTGACTCGCCCACACTGTTCACGACCGGTGCGCGTATGAAAACGCAATGAAATGGTGCACCGTCAATATCTTCAAATTCGATGTCCGCCTCAAAGCTATCCACCTGTCTGCCAAATGCATTGCGGCTGACCTCAATGTCCATGAGTCGTAGAGGCTCCGGGCGTTTATCCGTCAGACGGTTCGCAACGACAATCATGCCGGCGCATGTGCCCCAAATTGCCATCCCCTCCTGCGACCTCTGCCGCAGCGCGTCACGGAAGTCATACATATCGATCAGCTGAACGATAGTCGTGCTCTCGCCACCGGGAATTATCAGCCCGTCAATCTCGTCCAGCTGATGGGGCAGGCGAATTTCGGGGGCGTCAACGCCCAGGCGGGACAATGCCTGTCTATGCTCCAGGAAGTCGCCCTGCACGGCAAGCACTCCGATTCTTGGCAAGACGCTAGACAAACTACCAGCCCCGTACCGCGAGTTGCTCTTCTTCCGGCATGGTCCGCACATCCAGCCCCGGCATGGCAGCGCCCAATCCCTTGGATATGTCGGCGAGAATCTCCGGGGCGTTGTAGTGTGTAGTCGCTCTTACAATGGCTTCTGCCATAATCTCAGGATATTCGGACTTGAATATGCCGGAGCCGACAAACACGCCATCGACGCCGAGCTGCATCATCAGCGCCGCGTCCGCCGGTGTAGCTATGCCGCCGGCCGCAAAATTGACCACAGGCATCTCACCAGTGTCATGAATCTGCCTCACCAGTTCGTAAGGTGCGCGCAAGTCTCTTGCGGTCGCCATCAGTTCATCGTCCGTCATATTCTGAATGCGCCGCATCTCACCGATGACCTTACGCGCATGCCGGACGGCCTCGACTATGTTGCCCGTGCCCGCTTCACCCTTCGTGCGTATCATCGCAGCGCCCTCACCTATGCGTCGCAGCGCCTCCCCAAGGTCACGGCATCCGCACACGAAAGGCACCTTGAAATCGTGCTTGTTGATGTGGTTGTTCTCGTCGGCAGGCGTCAAGACCTCGGACTCGTCTATGTAGTCCACACCCATCGCTTCCAGAATTTGAGCCTCCACGAAGTGTCCGATACGCGCCTTCGCCATCACCGGAATCGTAACCGCATCTATAATCTCCGCGATCATCGCCGGATCAGACATTCGCGCCACACCGCCGGCCTTCCGAATGTCCGAGGGCACACGCTCCAGCGCCATCACTGCCACTGCGCCTGCGTCTTCCGCAATCTTCGCGTGCTCAGGCGTGACGACATCCATTATCACGCCGCCCTTCAGCATCTGCGCCAGCCCCGACTTCACCCTGAATGTACCCGTCTCAGCAACTATATCGATTGCCATAAGTCCCTCCATTTCACTCCGCTCACTCCAAGCCCCACCATTATCGCAGTATAGTCCAGCCTAACCGTCTTATCAATGCGTGCAATGGCGCAATGGGCGCATACTGGAATCACGCCAGATACCGCGCCGCGCCCCGTCCATCCCGTATGTTCATCCCGTATAATGTTCTGTACCGTTAGCCTATTGTAATGTAACATCCTCGCCAAAGGTGAAATGCGAGAGATACCATGCCGGTTAGAGCATTGTGCAATTTCAAGTGCAGAGATAGCGCACTCGGCAGCGCCGTACCCCAACGCCTCAGCTCGTTCGCCGAAGTGCGGCCCCTTCTTAGCCGTCCTTCGTCCAACGGAACAGGCTACTATCTCAGGCTGAAATGCGAGGAATGCGGCGAACTTCAGTGGATACTCTTCCCAACCAGATAGCAACACAGGCATAACCGAAGCTATCCTGCACATTTCCATCCTGCACATTCTTTCAGTCTCTACTCCCCTGCAGTGGAATTACGCTGTTAGCCTTGATAATGAGATACATCTCCGTCCCTTCACGCAGTTCCAGCGCCTCCAGAGAATTCGGTGTAATCTCCACGACTACTCGTGTTCCGATGTCCGCGTACACCAGCACTCGTGAATCCACCCTGTGAATCTCCGACACACGCGCTCGTATCGCATTGCGCGCGCTGGTCTGCGGCGGTATCTGCCGTGACACTATGATGTCCCCCGCCCCAATGGAGACCGTCAGCGATTCGCCCTCATCGCGCCGCACTCCCACCACAAGGAAGCTGGCATTCCCGACTTCTAACTCAGCCAGGTCTTCGTCGTCGTATCGCTTCCTGACTACACCTTCCAGAAAATTCTCCAGTGTATCGAACTGCGCGAACGCCGATACCTCCGGCGTCAGCAGCGCCTCCGACGACCGCCCATACGCCACCACTTTGCCGTCCCTAAGTACCAGAGCGTTGTCCGCAAGCGCCATAACTTCTGATATGGAGTGCGAGACATAGACCATCGGTGTACCCAACTCGCGGCGTACTCGTTTCAGGTATCCGAGAATCACCCCTCGCAGTCCCCCGTCCAGCGACGCAAGCGGCTCATCCAGTAGCAGCAGACGCGGAGAAGTCGCCAGCGCCCTTGCCAGCGCCACTCGTTGACGCTCACCACCGGACAGATTCCCCACGCTGCGCCCCATCAGTCGCTCGAGTTGAAGCAATTCCCCAAGCTGCGACGGCTCGATGCGCCTGTCCTCACGCGCAGTCAGCTTATACCCGTAGTGGATATTGTCCGCCACGCTCATGTGCGGGAAGAGCGCCGAATCCTGAAACACATACCCCAACCTGCGCTTCTCAGGCGGCACATATACCCCCTCATTGGACGAGTACAGCGCTTCACCCTTGAACCGTATCTCCCCCGCATCAGGGCGTGTCAGCCCGGCAATCGAGTTCAGCAGCGTCGATTTTCCACTGCCCGAAGGGCCGAAAATCGCCGTAACTCCGTCGCCGAACCGCGCCTCGCACTCCAGAGCGAAGTCCCCAAAGCTCTTCCGCACCCTCACATCGAGCATCGGCGCCACGTCACCCTGTCTATCCCGTATAGCAATGTTAGCCTCCGTCAGTTCGCGCAGCCCTGTCCAGCAGCCAGTTATGCACCAGCAGCGTTGCCACCGCAAGCCCCACTGACACCGCAATCAAGCGCATCGCCATTGCGTCGTCTCCCAACAGCACTTCGGAATATATCGCAAGGGGCAGCGTCTGCGTCTTGCCCGGGATGTTGCCCGCCACCACGATAGTCGCTCCAAACTCGCTTATCGCCCGCACGAACCCCAGAAGTACGCCCGCAAGTATTCCTCGATAAGCAAGCGGCACGGTAATGGTGAAAAACACACGCACCGCGCTCGCTCCCAGACTGCGCGCCGCCATCTCAAGGCGCTCATCAACGCCACCCATCGCGACCATCACTGCCCGCGCCATAAGCGGAAACGACACCACAGCGGCCGCGAGCGCCGCGGCGAACCATGTGAATACCAGCTCGATGCCCAGATCGTCCAGCAGCCCACCCACGGCTCCCTCATTGCCCAGCAGCAGAAGCAGAGCATACCCTACGACCACGGGAGGCACCGCCAGCGGAAGGGACACCAGCGCATCGAATACCAGCCGCCCCGGTACCCTGCGCTTCACGATAAGCCAGCTCACGCCAAGGGCAATCGGCAGATTGATCGCAGTCCCCACGACGGCAATCTGCACCGTCAGCCCCAGAATACCCAGCAGTTCCAAACTTCAACCCGCCCTTATTCCAGCGGCGTAAACCCATGCCTGCGGAAAATCTCTTTCGCCGCTTCGCTCTTCAGGAATTCCAACATCGCCTTCGCGCCTTCGTCATTCTTCCCACCCTGCACGACAGCCGCCGGATACACCACATCCGGGTACGAATCCGCAGGCACGATGTCCAAGGACGCAACATCTTCCGCAGTCGCGGCATCCGTTTGATACAGGAAGCCGGCATCGGCGTTGCCCGTCTGCACATAAGTTAGCGTCGCCCGCACATCGTTGGCGAACACAATACGCGGCTGCATTCTCTCCCACAGCCCAAGGCTCTGCAACGCGGTTTTCGCGTAGTTCCCCGCGGGCGCAATCTCAGGGTCCGGCATCACAATACGCTCCAACTCGGCATCCGCCAGCGCATTTATATCGCCTATGCTCGGTGCATCCTGCCCGGTTATCAGCACAAGCCTATTGGAGAGTAGCCGTACAACATCGTCCGTCGCCACCTGCCCGCCTTCTATGAGAAAATCCATCGGCGGCTGTCCGGCGGCGAGGTACAAGTCCGGATTAGCGCCCCGCGCTATCTGCTGCGCCAACGCACGGGAAGGCCCAAAGCTGACCTCTACCTTTGCGCCGCTTCTAGCCTCGAACTCCTCGGCAGCCTCGGCCATCGCATCCGTCAGGCTCGTCGCCGCGAACACCAGCAACTCATCGTCGCTCCCGCCGCTCCCTGAGCAAGCGGCGAGCAGCGCAATGGCAAGAATACTTGCTATTAGCTCTCTCACTTTGCTCATGTTGCTCATGCATGAATCTCCACTTCAAAAAGGTTTCGCAACTCACGGCGAAAGTATATTCTATGGAACAGCACACATCGGAGCAAAGGAATAACAATGCAACGGCCAAGCGCAGGCGGCAAGCACGACCCTGAACACCTCGCACAAATCGTTCTAGAGACCTCGCAGGCAATCCGGAGCAACCCACAGGACGCCGGGGCGTGGTTCCGCCGAGGCAACGCGCGCTCCAATCAGGGCAGGTACGAAGAAGCTAAAGACGACCTGACGCAGGTCATCGCCCTCGCCCCGGACAACAGTATGGCATGGAACAATCGCGGCATCGCCTTTCTATGCACTGGCGACGCCGCTAACGCCGTCTCCGACATCAGCAGAGCGATTGCGTTGGATGGCGAATACCGCGACGCTTACCACAACCGCGGACTGGCATATTCCGAACTTGGCAACCTCGACGAGGCAATCTCCGACCTCACTCGCGCCCTGGAAATCGACCCCGATTTCTGGAGTGCCTACCGCCATCGCAGCATCCTGCACGCCATGAAAGGCGACCACGACGCCAGCTACAAGGACTACCTGATGGCAAGAGACAAGGGCTGGTAAGCCCCAATCCTATCCATCCCAATCCTATCCATCTTGTTTATCCTGCTTGCCTCCCGTCCTTCACATTGTCCTTAATCTCGGAATGGACAACTCGCTGCAAATATCATCGAACCACTCGATGACCTCCTTGTGCAGCGGAATCCCGTTCTCTCGCCTGTCCTGAATCTCTTCGTATTCTGACAATCCCGGATACAGCACCCTGTCATGGCCCGGCGCAGGCGGCGTCTCCTTCAGCAGCTTCAGCATGCGGTCCATCTTCTCCTTGAAGTCATCCACATCCGTGAACGCCGCGATATTGTAAGCTGCAAATGAATGCTTCGAGCCGCCTTCCCGGTCAACCATGCTCGGTAGCGCACCCGAAAGCATCGTCCCCAGTACCTCTGACATCAGCGCAAGCCCGTACCCCTTATGCGAACCCATCTCGCGCGTCCCGCCAAGCGGAAGGTGCCAGTATTCGCCCCTTCCGCGCACGTCCGTCTCCTCCATGATGGGCGAGCCGTCCGCTTCCGTAATCCAGCCCGGCAGCAAGGAAGCGCCAACCCTGCGCGCCAGACCTAGCTTGTTGCCGGCAACATTCGAGGTAGCCGCGTCGAACAGGAACGGTGGTTCTGTCGCGGCGGGCGCGGCAAGCGCGATCGGGTTCGTCCCCAGCCGTCCGACAGACCCGAACGTAGGCACAACCTGCGCGCCGCCCGCGGTCGTGACGAAGCCAATCATGTCCTGCTCCGCCGCAAGCATCGCGTGATGACCGATACCACCCGAGTGCCCCGCGTTGAACATCGTAACCACACCCACGCCCACATCCCGCGCCTTGTCTATAGCCATCTGCATCGCCTTGGGCCCCAGGATTACCGCAAGTCCTTTGTCGGCGTCCATCACGGCGGTTGCGGGCGCCTCGCTGATGATTCGCCAGTTCGGCTGTGGATTGAGGCTCCCCTCGTTATACTGCTGCACATACGCACGCAGCATATTCGATACGCCATGAGTCTCCACGCCTCGCAAGTCGGTCATCGTAAGGGTATTCGCGCCAATCGCCGCATCTTCGTCGCTCACTCCCATCTTCTCGAACACCGCGGCAACCGTCTCCCGCAGCGAATCTTCCGGCACTCGCACCTGATCCTCATACGGCACCTTGAATCGTTCCAGCATTCTCTATCGTCCTTTCAGCATGCCCAGTTGGACTGCGCCTCCATAGGCTGCGCGAAGATTGTCGTTACACGCGCAAAAGTATAACACGCACAGCCCATAGCCTGTTCGTTTCCGCATGTATCCCGGGGCTGAATGGGTTCCAGGACGCTGAGATGCATCAATGTCCTGTTCATCGGTGCTAGGTTCGGCTCATAGGCTCCCCACAATCAAGGGCTCCCCCTCAACTCTGATTGCTGCCAGCCAGAATGGACGATAGGCTCCCCACAATCAAGCGGATGACAGCGTTCGCAAGCCCCTGGTACACCAGAAATCCCAGCACGTCAGTCAGCGTAGTAACCGGCTACCGTAGAAGATAGCGCAGGGTCTATCCTCAAGCCCTAAAGCCGCTCTAAAGCCGAGCGGCACCACGAACCCGCTTATCCCTGCCACCATGAGATTGGCGACCATCGCAATCCCAACCACAAACGTGAGATACTCGCTGCCATTTTTCCGATGTTTTCTCCTCGATACATAACCCTTGCCAGCCTAAAGAGCACAGATGTACGAGGAGAATTATATGCGATACACGTGAATACCGGAAGCGCTCGGCGCTGCTCAGTCCGCTGTAGCTTCCATCGCTACCACCGAGCCATCCACAGATGACGAGAATGGTACGTTGTTGCCTTGCTCCCACATCCAGCGCCTCAACTCGTAAATGCGGTCCGGCTGATACAGATAGTCCTCAAGCCCCAATTCCTTGGCGACCGCGACCGCTATCTGCTCACTGCTGCTATTCGCATGCACCGAATAGTCACAGCACACCAAGTCCGGTATCTTCTGGGGATCCACATCTATCGTAACTTTAATAGGACGCACTCGATAACCCCGTCTGCCTCGATAACCCCGTCTGCCTAAAACTGAGCCGTTTCATTTCGCGGCGCTACCACCGTTCTTCAAAGCCATTCGCGGGAGCGCGATATAACTCCTGTCTGTCACGGTAGTTATAGCCATTGTATCCCCGTCGCCTGTTCCGATGGTCATTCAATATCATCGAGAACTGTTCCTGCACGCTCCAAGGATCCTCTTGATTCTTCCACCGCGCCTTGACATCGACATCATTAAGTTTATCCGGAAGGACTATGCCACCCGACAACACGAGCTTGAGCGCCTCTTCCACGCTTATATTCGTATCGTACACTTCCGACTTGCTCATCAGCGCGAACATGCCGGATGTCGGATTCGGCACGGTCGGGATGTATATCGCAATCCTCTCACCCTTATCGCCCTTCAACTCGCACTGCCCCGTCACAAAGCCCAGCGCGAATACATTCGGCTTTGGCCACTCCACCAGCGCCACCCGACTGAAATCACCATACGATGAAAGATGCCCCGTCACCTGCTCAGTCAGCCCATATATATTCTTCACCACCGGAATGCGGCTGAATACCGCATGCTGCGCCGCCACGGTCATCTTCCCAACTTTTGGCGACACCACAAGACCCGCGATATAGAAGATGACGAACAGAAGCAGCAAGCTCAGTCCGGGTGCGTTAAACGGAAGCAGGTTCAGCAGCGGCGACAGCAGTCCGTCTGTGTAACCAACAAGAAAGCGAAGCACGAGATAGGTTACGAGGATCGGAACGAACATCATAAAGCCCGCCCGCACTCGCCCCCACACATGATTTTCGACCTTCTGCACCCCACCTACGGTCTGCATTTCGCTGTTACCTTGCATGACACCAACTTCTCTGTCTTCCGATACTTGCCTATCCATCTTATTCATCCAGCCGTCAAGACTTAAAGACACTTTTTGGACATATTTTAGGAATATGCCGAAAATTGATCCGTCATAAAGACGTCAATAGCCGGTTTCAATCGGTTGAATTCCGTAATGTAAAGCCCTTTATCAGTCCTTTTCATGCGAGTTCTGCCCATCTACGCAGTCCGCCAACCGGGGAAAGTTCAGACGAAATCCCCTTAAAACTCTGTAATGAAATCGCTATAATGTCTGAAAACATGCCCTCGGACGCTCGCTGTGAACGGTGCCTTTTGCATCGACCTTTTGTATCATCGAATCGAACCGGAGGACGGTACAGTGCCTACTTTTGAAGAAGGGCATTCAACATGACAGAGTCCAGACTTCAGCGCAGCATACTTATAGTTGACGACGAATGGGACTCCAATATCCTTCGAAGCGTTCGCAAACGCCTCGACGATGAGGGTTGGCGAACCAGAGTCGTTGTCCCGTTCGACTTCATAATCTCCGGAGACGACTTCGAGGCAGAAGCGCTTTATGCCATTGAAGAAGACCGGCCGGACGGCATCGTGCTCGATGTCCGCTTCGGCGAACACGGCTCTGATAGATTCAAGGGGCTGTCCATACTCCAGAAGATCGTCGAGCAGCACCCCCAACTGCCTGTCCTGATGTTCACTCAGTATGTCCAAGGCCCCGACAGGGAGATCGCTGTGCGCGGCACGCTCAAGTGGGATGCTCAGGTTGATTTCATAGACAAGCTCGCAAGCCCCGAAGAAGTCGTCATGAGGCTCCGCCGCCTTATGGGCACGACTCCCGACACCATTCGGCTTGGCAGCAAGATTTCCATCGACGCCGCCAATGAGATAGTCTATGCACACAGAGACGACGACATAACCCCCATATCTGAACTGCACGGGTTGCGCTTCGACATCTTACAGGAACTTGCATCCACCTGGTATCGCAGCCCCGGCGAGCTTGTCCCATTCGCAAGGCTAATGCGATACACTGAGGGCGAAGACCCGCGCGCATCCATCCGCGTGCGAATCCGAGAGATTAAAGTCGCAATCGGAAATGCTCTGGGTGTTAAGTTCGGAGCAGGCGACCTTATAATCAACATCCGCGACAGGGGCTATCGCCTTGTCCCTCCCGACTAGGCTCTGCCCAGGTTCTGTTGACAATCTCGGTTTCCAGCCCATCTTTCCCGCGCAGATAGGAATCCGGGCGGGTGCTTCAGTCTTTCCCGCTTTCCCGCGCAGGCGGGAATCCAGAGGGGCCGAGAGGTACGGATATACCCCGGATGCGACGATTCTTAGCCCCAAACAGCCGCGAACCGCTCTGAATTTCGGAATATCAACACACCCTAGTTAGTTGCGCGCGCGCAACTTGCTCTCCTGCATAATCGAAAATCGACCTCGTTACGAAGCCGTAGTATCATGAACTGCCAATACACGTTGATGAAGATATAGCCTCAAAATGCCGCGCGACCTATCCCCACAATTCATAGCGAAGGCGCTAGGGCTGCTCATACTTGCCGCTGCCGCAGCCTGCTTCGCGCTCGCTCCCCTTATCGGGGAAGCCTTGTTTGCCAGCATGTGGGGCGTCGAGCCGCTCACATACATCGGCGCGGCACTCCTCGCAATAGGCTTGGCAATACTGCTCCTCGCCTTCGCGCTGCCCCAGATGACGAGCAAATATACCGGCGGAAGCCAAAGGCACGCGCAGGACTGGAGTAGCGTAACCCAGCAGTATTTCGAGCTGTTCGACCACGACCTCGGCAGACCTTTGCGACGCATACTTGGAAAGGAGCGCGAGCTTCGCGCCTACCTCCGCGCATCCGAGAACGGCGCAAACAACGAAGAAGTGGTCGAGTTGCTTGACGAAATCGAAATGCAGGCGCCCAACTTTCGCCTCATGATGTCCAACATCCGCGTACTTATCCAACTCGAGGCCCCCGACGCCTCCTTCGAGCCTCAGCCGGTCGAGGTATCTGCAGTGGTGCGCCGCATCATCGACCGCTACAACCCCGTCGCCGACGAAGCAAGCAAGTCCATAACATGGTGGGCGGACCCGCCCGAATTCGGAATCGTCTATTCGGACAGCGCCGCTATCGAGCATATCGTAACCAACCTTGTAGATAACGCCATCCGATTCGCGCGCTCTCAGGTCGAAGTCGGTCTCACCCGCGAAGACTCCCACTTCTCCATACACGTCTGGGATGACGGCGAAGGCGTTGCGGCTCACTATCGGCCCCATGTCTTTGATCGTGGATGGACTCCGGCCGTTGCCCGGCGCGAGGAAAAGACAAGCTCAGGTCTAGGCCTCTACATCGCCCACACACTCTCTACCCGCTACGGTGGCAACCTCACCATCGAAAGCGCCACATCCACAGGTCCCGACGACCATACCGCCTTCGTCCTGACATTGCCCTCCTTCACCGCGCCAAAAGTTGCCGCAGCGCGATAGAATTCCCCTGACAAGCGATCCGCAAAGTGCGTTAGACTAGAATTACTTGAGTATTTCGGCGACCATCTACGGTGCATTATCGCCCATCCGTCACTACATTCACAAAGCCCTGCCGGGTGTGTCGGACAGCCCGGACACTCGGAGACAACCTCCTTGACGCTTCTCATCGGTAAACTCGGCACATTTATGATACTGCTTCTTGCGATGACGTTAGCGGCAATAACCCTCGCCTGCGTTACGGCAGTTCCACGCACGGTCGATACGCCCGCGGCGACCGCAACTCCGATCCCCACACCTACGCCCCCACCCACGCCGACCCCACCCCCCACAAGCACGCCGCAACCAAGCCCAACGCCCACCGTCGTGATAGAAGGATTGCTGGATGTGCGAGGCCCAGATGACCATGCGGCAGTCCATGCCGACAGAGTAGTAGTTCACGGCTACGTGCGCCCCGACACTGCCGTGCAAATCAATAGAGAGCAGGCAGATGTGGACGAAACCGGGCGCTTCAGCCAGGTAGTTGACCTCTCTCCGGGCGTTAATACAATAACCGTCAACGCAGAGTCGGAAGACGGCGCGACCGAAACCACGAGCCTCTCAGTCGTCTCCCTACTCCTTCCGCCTCAGCCCTTTTTCCTTATAATTACCGAGCCGGAAGACCAGAGCTTCGTAACACACCCTATAATTCCACTGATTGGGCGCACCACCGCGGGAACCGCAGTGACCATCCAGGGAGTCGCAGTCCCCGTTGACATTTCGGGTGTCTTTTCCACCACAGTAACCCTCGAACCGGGCCCCAACCTCATTGAAGTGCAGGGCACCAGCACAGAAGGAGAAGAGCTTAGCGCACTCGTAGCCGTAATCTACCGCGCGTCTTTTTCCGCTCCAGCAACACCACCATCGCTCCCATCCCAATAGGCGAGAACGATCCCAACAACAGATCGTCAACAACACGTCCCACCCCCTAGGACAAATAGTTGGGGATATGCCTACCGAATGAGTGGTGAATTATCCTCAGCCCTTCTGCCGCAAATTCACCGCCGCAATTCATCAATTCTATGCTATACTGCCATTCAAGTATTCTTTATTTAGTCGCAGCGTGTACGCTGTATTTGCTTGCCACAGCATTCCTTGCTGTGTTTGCTTACGGATAGCATTTAGTTGGGACGCAAATGGCATTAGAGAGCAGCGTTACGCAAGACGATGTCCCAATTACGGCGAGTAGTCGCCCATATGTCCGCCACCGCCTTGAACAACGCGAGCAGCTCCTCTCCCCGTTCGCCGCAAAGTCCGCCCACTCCGCCGGGCGCGCCGAAACTGAAACACCCTCCGACATCCGCACAGAATACCAGCGCGACCGCGACCGCATCATCCACAGCAAGGCATTCCGCCGTCTCAAGCACAAAACCCAAGTCTTCATTGCGCCCCTCGGCGACCACTATGTTACCCGCCTCACCCACACCCTCGAAGTCAGCCAGATTGCTCGCACCATCGCGCGCGCCCTCAACCTCAACGAAGACCTCACTGAGGCTATCGCGCTCGGACACGACCTGGGGCATACTCCCTTCGGGCACATCGGAGAAGACGAACTTGATAAGATTCTCCCCTGCGGATTCAGGCATAGCCGCCAGAGCCTGAACATCGTCGAGCGCGTTGAACGCGAGGGGCGCGGCCTTAACCTGACTTGGGAAGTCCGACAGGGCATCCTGAACCATTCGAAGCCGCGCGGAGACTTCCTCGCAGCCCTCGACGACGACATCACTCTGGAAGCGCAGATTGTCCGCATCTCAGACGCCGTGGCATACATCAACCACGACCTCGCCGACGCCTTCCGCGCGGGCTTACTCTCCGACGACAGCCTCCCCGCGTCAG